>JALZAA010000118.1 GCA_030948625.1 Actinomycetota bacterium | reverse complement strand
AAGCTCCACTGCCACGTATCGATCGCTCCCGTCGACGTGTCCATGAACGCGACGGCGAGCGGCGCAACCCCGCTCGTCGGGTTCGCCATAAAGGACGCGACGGCCGGCGCGCTGACAACGATTTGCTGGCTCTTCGAGTCGGTGCCACCCGGTCCACTGACCGTCAACGACGCCGTGTACGTCCCCGGCGCGCTATAGCTGTGTTGCGGGCTCTGGGCGTTGGACGTCGCGTTGTCACCGAAGCTCCACTGCCACGTATCGATCGCTCCCGTCGACGTGTCCATGAACGCGACGGCGAGCGGCGCAACCCCGCTCGTCGGGTTCGCCGTAAAGGACGCGACGGCCGGCGCGCTGACAACGATTTGCTGGCTCTTCGTGTCGGTGCCGCCTAGTCCGCTGACCGTCAACGACGCCGTGTAGGTACCCGGCGCGTCATAGGTGTGCGTCGCACTCTGGCTGTTCGACGTCCCGTTGTCACCGAAGCTCCACTTCCACGTATCGATTGCTCCCGTCGACGTGTCCGTGAACGTCACGCCCAGCGGGGCCACCCCGGCGGTCGGGCTGGCCGCGAACGACGCGACCGCGGGCGCGCTGACGACGATCTGTTGGCTCTTCGTGTTGGTGCCGCCTGGCCCGGTGACGGTCAACGACGCTTTGTAGCTACCGGCGCCGTCATAGGTGTGAGTCGGGCTCGCGTCGGTGGACGTGGCGCTGTCGCCGAAGTCCCATTGGCGCGTCGTGATGGTTCCGGTGGAGTGATCGGTGAACGTGACGGGGAGCGGCGCCACGCCCGCGGTCGGGCTGGCGTCGAACGCGGCCACCGGCGGATTGGGGGTCGGGTTCGGTTTGGCCGCGCACGCCGAAAGGAACAACGCGCCTAGGACGACAAGCCCGACAACAACGCGACGCCGACCGCGATCTGCAGTGATCCTGCCCATGCGGACACTCCCACCGTGTGAGCCGCGCGACCGTTGCGGTGCGCCCGCCCACTCGTAGTGGTATCGACACGTCGCGACGCCCACTTGAGGAACTCGGTGTGCGTTCACGCGCCGAGAGGCCAATTAGGCGGGAATGACCGAAGCGCGCGGCGCATCGCGCGGGCCGGCGCCGGTAGCGTCCTCGCGGATCGTTCGCTATGGGAGGTTTTGTGCCGACGCTCGATGCCGACGTGTGCGTGGTCGGCGCGGGTTACGCGGGCCTCACCGCGGCGCGCCGCGTCACGCAAGCGGGCGCGGCGGTCGTCGTGCTCGAAGCGCGCGATCGCGTCGCGGGGCGGGTATGGACACACCGCTCGCCCGACGGCACGCCGATCGACGCCGGTGGCACGTGGCTGGGCCCGGGACAGGACGCCGCCTACAGGCTTGCGGCCGAGATGAAGGTCACGACGTACCCGACGTGGGCGGAGGGTGCCAACGTCTTCGTCGGTCCCGACTCGGTCAAGCGCTACGGGACCGCGCCCCCGATCAACCCGATCGCCGTAGCCAGCTTGGCGCTCGGCATGGCGCGCCTCGATCGGATGGCGAAACGCGTTCTGCTCGACGAGCCCTGGAACGGCCGCAGCGCGGACGCATGGGACGCTCGCAGCGTAGGCCAGTGGATCAATGCCGTGGGCAATGTGCCGGCGCGCGATGCACGAGCTCTCATCGGCGCCGCCATTCGCGGCCTCTTCACATGCGATCCGTCCGAGGTCTCGTTGCTCCACGCGCTGTACCTGATCCGCTCGGCGAACGGGTTCAACCGCCTCCTCACGATCGAAGGTGGGTACCAGCAGGACCGAGTCACGGGCGGTGCGCAGACCATCGCGGATCGCGTCGCCGTCGAGCTCGGTGACGCGATCAGGCTCAGAACGCCGGTGCGCGAGATCACTCAAAGCTCGAGCGGCGCCGTCGTGCGCGGCGACGGGATCGAGGCGCGGGCGCGCAGGGTGATCGTCGCCGTCCCGCCCGCACTCTCCGGCGCCGTGTCGTACGAACCGCAGCTTCCGGCCGACCGCGCCCTGCTGGAGCAGCGGATGCCTGCGGGCTCGATCCTCAAGGTCTCGGTTGCGTACCCCGAGCCTTTCTGGCGCGCCGACGGCCTCAACGGCCAGTCCGTCGCCACGGCGTCTCCCATCGAGATGACGCTCGACGCCTCGCCGCGCGACGGCATCCCCGGCGTGCTCGCGGCGTTCGGCTTCGGGCCGCAAGCGCGCACGCTCGCGGCGCTCGAGCCTGCCGACCGCCGCCGTGTCGTGCTGGCCACGCTGGTGGACCGCTTCGGGCCACGAGCCGGCGAGCCGATCCACTACGAGGAGATCGATTGGGCCGACGAGCGATGGTCACGCGACTGCTACATGGCCCACATGGCGCCGGGCGTGCTCACGCAGTTCGGCCGGGCGTTGCGCACACCGGTCGGGCGCATCCACTGGGCCGGCAGCGAGACCGCCACGGTGTCGCACGGAACGATCGACGGCGCGATCCGTTCCGGTGAGCGCGCTGCCGCCGAGGTGATGGCGGCGGATTGAACCGCCGACCGTTACGCTCCACCGCGAACCATGTCGGAACATGTGCACGTCCACGTACCCGAAGAGCTTGGAGAGTCGGACGAAGGCGCCGGGAGCCACAGCCCGCTGTTCGAATTCGCAGCTGTCGTCCTTCTGTCGGCGGCCGCCATCGGCACCGCGTGGAGCGGCTATCAAGCGTCTCGGTGGAGCGGGCGGGAAGCCCACCAGTTCGCCGAAGCGGAGGCGCTGCACTCGAGGTCGACGCGAGCCGTGGCCCAGGCCTCCGCGCACCGCATCGAGGATGTGTCGGAGTTCGAACGGTGGCTGGACCTGTCGACCCAGGGGAATCAAGCGCTCGCCGAGCTCCACCTCGAGCACTTCCGGCCCGAGCTGCGCACGGCCTTCGACGCATGGCAGGCACAGGATCCGCTGAACAACCCGGCCGCGGTGCACAGCCCGCTGGAAATGCCCCAGTACGAACCGGCCGAGGCCGCGACCGCGGCAAGCCTCGAGAAGCGCGCCGACCGCCGCATCACAGGCGGTACCGACGCTCGGGAGCGTGCCGACGAATACGTGCTGACGACGGTCTTCTTCGCGTCGGTGCTGTTCTTCGCGGGCGTGTCCCTGCGGATCAGGGGGAGCAGGCTGCGGCTGGTCGTCCTCGGAATCGGAACGGCGCTGCTCGTGTACGGCGGAGTACAGCTCATCGTGCTTCCGACGCTGTACTGAGCATCCGACCCTGACGTGACGCTCCGGAGCTGCGCAAAAAGGACGCGGCGACAGCGCCGACCCGCATCGGTAATGTCGGCGTCAGAGCGTGAAGGGGGGCGCCGGTGCAGAGGTTCTGGCGGTACATCGCCGTCGAGCTGGGGAAGCGCGCCGGGCTCGTCGCAGTCATCGGGCTGCTCGTCACGCTCATCCTCGGCCTGGGCATCACCCGCCTCGAGTTCTCGACCGGCCAGGACAGCTACCTGAACAAGAGCGACACCGTTTACAAGGACAACGTCGCCTACCAGAAGCTCTTCGGCGGCCAGGCGATGCTCACGCTCGTGACCATGGAGAAGGGTCACACGGTCAACGAGCTGTTCACACCCGAGAACCAGGCGAAGTGGCGCGCCGTCGAGGACGAGGTGCACAAGAGCACGGACGTCGTCGGCGTCGTCAGCCCGCGCACGGTGCTCGAGTTCAGCGACCGCCTCGTACAGAGCCCGACGGGCGACCCCACTCAGAGCGTCGCCGGCAGGGCGCTCCTCGCCGCAACAGCCCGGGATCCCTCACCGGAGGGCCAGGCGGCGCGCAGCGCCGACGCCGCGACGACCCTGCAGCGGCTCAACGCGGTGCCGCAGGAGCAACGCACGCTCGACAACCCCGCGTGGGTCGACTTCCTGGTGCACGACAACCAGGGAGGGATCCGCAAGGGGCTGCGCACGTTCATCATCGACGACACGCACGCGCAGATGGTGACGCGCCTTGTCGGCAACGCGTCGATCACGACCGAAGGCTCCGCCGCCGACAAGGTCGTCGCCGCGGGTGACCACCTCAAGTTCGCCAACGCGTCCGACATCACGACCGGCGCGCCAATTCTCCTGAAGGACATCAACGACTACCTGACCGGCGGCATGCTGACGCTCGGGGCGATTGCGGTCGCGATCATGATCGTGATCCTGCTCGTCCTCTTCGACGTGCGATGGCGGCTGCTTCCGCTGGCCGTGATCCTCATCGGCATCGTCTGGGCCTTCGGGCTCGCCGGATACCTCGGCATCCCACTGACGATCGTGACGATTGCCGGCCTGCCGGTGATGCTCGGTATAGGGATCGACTACGCCATCCAGATGCACGCGCGCGTCGAGGAAGAGGTGGTCATCGATCGCGCGCCGCACCCCATCCAGGAGACGGCCAGCAACCTGGGCCCGGCGCTGCTCGTCGTGACGTTCGACGCCATCTTCGCCTTCGCCGCGCTGCGGTTCGCCAAGGTGCCGATGCTGCGACAGTTCGGCCTGCTGCTGGCGGTCGGAATCGCCGTGATCTGCCTCTGCAGCATCGTCGCCCCGCTCGCCGCGCTCGGCATCCGCGAATACAAGTCGCCGACCAAGGGCAAGGACTTCCGTACCGGCCCGCTGGGCCGGCTCGTCGTGTGGCTCGGCGCCCTACCGGGCAGCATCGCCATCCCGCTGACCGTCATCAGTGTCCTCGTGTTCGCCGGCGGGATCCTCGTCGAGGGCCAACTGGAGCTGCAGACGGACCCGATCAAATGGGTCAACCAGAAGTCCCAGGTGATCCACGACCTCAACACGCTCGACCGTGAGACGGGATCGTCGAGCGAGCTCGGCATGTTCGTGCAATCGAAGGACGTGTTCGACGACAAGACCGTCGGCTTCATGGACGGCTTCACGACCCGGCAGCTCGCCGAGCATCCCGACACGCTGCTGACCGCCGCCGGCATCGTGACAACGGTCAGCGACGTCCTGAACGACACGCCGGGCACGTCGCACGTTGCCCCCACCGGCGAAGAGGTTCGAGCGGCCAACGACGTGGCGCCGGCGGACATCCAGAAGTCGTCGGTGAGCGGCAACGGGAACGCGCTGAACCTCGTCTTCCGGACCGGGCCCAGCGAGCTCCAGAAACGGGCCGCCGTCGTGCGGGAGATCCGCGGGACCGTCCAACCGCCGGCCGGGGTCAGTGCCACCCCGTCGGGCCTGGCGGTCGTCGGCGTCGGGCTCCTCGACAACCTCGAGGCCAACCGCGTCCTGCTGACCTACCTCGCCATCCTCTTCGTGTTCCTGTTCCTGACCGTGCGACTGCGGAGCGTGATCCGCTCGCTGCTGTCGCTCGTACCGGTGCTGATCGCCGTCGGGACCGCGAGCCTGGTCGCGTACGCGTTCAGCCTCAAGCTCAGCCCGATCACCGCGGTGGGTGGGCCGCTGGTCGTCGCCGCGTGCACGGAGTTCACGTCGCTGATCCTGCTGCGCTTCGTCGAGGAGCGTCGCCGGGGGCTCACTCCCGAGGAGTCGGTCGAGGTGGCGGCGTCGCGCACGGGGCGCGCCTTCATCGTGTCGGCGCTCACCGCCATCGCCGGCGTCGCCGTGATCGCCACGTCGTCGCTGCCGCTGCTGCGCGACTTCGGGATCATCGTGGCGATGAACGTGGCCGTCGCATTGCTCAGCGCGCTCGTGTTCCTGCCGCCCATGCTCGTGTGGGCCGACCGGCGCAACTGGGTGTCGCGCGGCCTCGTGAGCCGCGAGATCCTCGAGCGATCGGCGCCACCGCCGCCGCGACCCGAACCGATCCCCGCACCTTCCTGATCGGCGGGAGTCGGGACGCGAAGTTAGGTTGGGCGGCATGGAGAAGCCGCTGACCGACAAGGTCGCGCTCGTCGCCGGGGCGACGCGAGGGGCGGGACGCGGGATCGCCGAGCAACTCGGCGCGGCGGGGGCGACCGTCTACGTGACCGGGCGAACGAGCGGATCCCAGCAATCAGAGATGAATCGGCCCGAGACGATCGAGGAGACCGCGGAGCTCATGGACGAGGCCGGCGGCCGCGGGATCGCGGTCCAAGTCGATCACCTCGTGCCCGAAGAGGTTCGCGCGCTCGTGACCCGCATCGAAGGCGAGCAGGGCTCCCTCCACATCGTCGTGAACGACATCTGGGGTGCCACGAAGATGGAGTGGGACAAGTCCGTCTGGGAATCCGACCTGGACTACGGGCTGCACACCCTGCG
>JALZAA010000115.1 GCA_030948625.1 Actinomycetota bacterium | reverse complement strand
GCCGGCTCGGGCCCGCCGACGCGCCCGCCACGCTGCTGATCCGTTCGCCCACCGCGCTGCGCCGCATCGTTCAAGCGCCGGGTGAGCTCGGCTTCGCTCGCGCCTACGTCGCCGGCGACCTCGACCTCGAGGGCGACATCTTCGCCGCCCTCGCGCTTCGCGACCACATGCCCGACATGAAGCTCAGTCCCGCGCAGTGGCTGGCGGCGATGCGGCTCGTCGGCCCCGGCGCGCTCAAGCCCGTGCGCAAGCCGCCGCAGGAGGCGCGCCTGCACGGGCGCCGCCACACGAAGACGCGCGACGCCGCGGCCGTCGCGCACCACTACGACCTCTCGAACGACTTCTACCGCCACGTGTTGGGGCCGTCGATGACGTACTCGTGCGCGGTGTGGTCAGACCCGTCGAGCACGCTGGAGCAGGCCCAAGCCGCCAAGCACGAGCTCATCTGCCGCAAGCTCGGCCTGGAGCCCGGAATGCGCCTCCTCGACATCGGCTGCGGCTGGGGCGGCATGTTGCTCCACGCCGCCGAGCGCCACGGCGTCCATGCCGTCGGCGTCACGTTGTCGAAGCGGCAGGCGGAGCTGGCCGAGAAGCGCGCGGCGGAAGCCGGCCTGGCCGGCAAGGTCGAGGTGCGGTACCAGGACTACCGCGACGTCGACGACGGCCCCTACGACGCCATCAGCTCGATCGGAATGTTCGAGCACGTCGGGCTCCGGCAGCTCGACGTGTACTTCGAGCGCTGCCATGCGCTGCTGGCGCCGGGCGGCCGGCTCCTCAACCATGCCATCAGCCGACCGGCGGGCGCCCACGGCTCGACGGCCGACGGGCGGGCGCGGTTCTCTCGGCGCGGCTTCATCGACCGGTACGTGTTCCCCGACGGCGAGCTGCACGAGGTCGGCGCGGTCGTCTCGGCGATCCAGCGCGCCGGCTTCGAGGCCCGGCACATGGAGAGCATCCGCGAGCACTACGCGCTGACACTGCGGAAATGGGTCGCGAACCTCGAGGCGAACTGGGAAGAGTGCGTCGCCGACGTCGGACCGGCCCGGGCGCGCATCTGGCGCCTGTACATGGCGGCCTCGGCGCTCCAGTTCGAGGCCAACCGCACCCAGGTGCACCAGGTGCTGGCGGTCGAGCCCGACCGCGGGCGCAGCGGCCTCCCGCTCCGCCCCCGCTTCGAGTAGCGCGTCTCTCGCCCCCACCCTCCACACGATGGTGGCTAGCTACGGCGTCGCGAAGCGCGCCCCGAGCCACGCCAGCACACCATCCCCGGCTTCACGGCCGGCGGGAGTGAGCGCGCCCGACTTCTGCTGGTCGAACCCGTGACCGGCTCCGGGCACGGGCGTGAGCGTGGCGTCCTTGCCCGCAGCCTGGAGGGCGGCGTGGAACTTCGTCGCCGAGTCGACCAGCTCGGGCTGGTCGGCGTCGCCCTGGACGAGCAACGCGGGCCCGGCCGCGTTCGCGGCCTGGGCGATCGAGTCCGCCTTGGCGTAGCGCTCCTGAACCTTCGGATCAGGGCTGTTGGGCGGACCGCCGTAGTAGCGCGCCGGGTTGCGCTGTCCACCGCCGTCGTAGCGGCCATAGAACCCGACGAACGCCGCGGGCTTGTCGCTGACGCCGGGATAGTGGCCCGGACCGTCGAAGAACGCGTCGTCCGGAGTGACGAGCACCTGGGCACCGAGCGCGGCGCCGGCGTCGAACCCCTGCACCACGACGCGGTCGGGGTCGAGGCCCAGTTCCGCGGCGCGCCCGCGGAGGTACTGCACCGCCGCCTTCACGTCGGTCTCCGGCTTGGGGTACACGGGCGGGGGCGCGTTCGCCTTCGAGAGCAGATAGTCGATCGCGAACGACGGGAAGCCGCGTTCGGCGTAGAAGTCGGCCCAGCCGCGCATCTGCTTGCGCGTCCCCGTGGTGCCGTCGCCGCCGTGGACGAGCACGATGACCGTGTCCTGGTGCCGAGGCGGGAGGACGAGATCGCCCTGGCGTTTCGGCGCACCGGGCGGCGAGTACGCGACCGTCTTGCGCGTCACCGCCGTCGGCTTCGTGGTGCTCGTGCTCGGCCGCGTGGTCGTGCTGTCCGGCGCCGCCGTGACCGTTGGCTCCGTGGTGCTCCCGGGCGTCGTCCGTGACGTCGTGTCCGGCGTGGTCGTCGTGGTGGTCGTCGTGGTCGTGGTGGTGCGCGGGGCCCGCCCGGGCGGGACCGAGATCGCGGGCGGAGCGCCGGTGGTCGGCGGGAGCGGCGGGACGGGTGGGACCGGCACCGTCTGCGGCCCGACCGTGGTCGGTGTGGTCGGCGGCGCGGTGGTGGCTGTCGTGGTCGTGCTGCTGGATGAAGACTGGTTGGACCCCGAGTCGCGCCCCAACGCGAAGAACAACAGTGGCACCGTGACGACGCCGACGACGGCCAGCGCGATGGCCACCCACACCCAAGCCTTCGACTTCACCGGGGCAGTCTGCCGTACCCGCCATGAGCAGGTTGTGAGACGAACACGAGCGGGATGTCAGGAGACGGCGCCGTCCGGCTCGACCGAGTCGCCGACCTGCATGGTCCCGCCTGCGAGGATCTCGGCCCGCAGCCCGGCGCGGTGCACGAGCGCCTCTCGCACCCCCGAACGGGTGAGCCCCTCGAGGTAGACGCACGGCTCGGAGAGCTTGAACCCACGGAGCACCACGTCGCCGACGCGGAAGGTGCGTCCCACGAGGTGGTTGAGCGGCACGCCCTCGGTGACGACGTTGCGCCGGGTCTCGCGCTCCTCGAGCTCGACGTCGTACTCACGACGCGCAGCTTCGACGGCCTCGCGCTCGATCAACGTCACGGCGCGCTCGCCGCCGTCGCTCGCTCGCGTGTACTTGCCGTCGCCCGTGGCGTACCGGTCGCCGTCCAGCCCTACGCCGGCGACCGCCCGCACCTCGTCGTGCTGCTCCATCGGCGCGCCCTTCTCGGGTGCGGTGTAGATGGCGACGACCTGCCCGCGGAACATGTGGGTCAGTCTCGCACGCAGCCCCGGCCTGCCCTCTCGCGTTTAGGGCCGCGGCGCGACCGGCAGCCCCACCTGGACCCATTCGCACCAGCCCGTGCCGCTGCCGTGGCTGGTGGTGTAGCGGCACAGCGCGCGCGGAAAGCGAGACGTTCGCCCGTCCGGGGCGACGAGCGGCACCGGTGCAGCCGCGATCACCTCCACGTGGACCTCGAGCTCGTGGTCGATCACGTACCGCGCCGCCGTGGGGATCTCGTCGGCGCCGAGATGCGTCTCGAGCATGAGGTGCTGCACGGATCGGACGCCCTCGCCGACCTCCCAGACGTACCCCCACGCCTCGTCGAGCTCGTCGGCCTTCACGATGTTGGCCGCGAACGAGTCGCCGATCTGGAACGACGTCCAGTGCCAGCCCCACACCCACCAGTCACGGTCGCCCCACGAGTGGTCACGTTCGCCGCGGCCTTCGAACTCGATGCGCTCCCGGCCGATGAGGAGCTCGCCGTGCACGATCCCGGCGTGCTCGTAGTGCGCGCCGGGATGGTCGTCGGGATACGGGTAGTCGTAGACGGGCGTGTACGCCTCCCACTCCAGGTCGAGGCCGACGGGAATCCGCTCGCCGATCTCGCCGCGGTAGGCGTCGCCCGCATCGTCGAGGCGCACGCCGAACGCCTCCAGGCCGAGGCCCCAGTGCTCCATCGGCGTCTCGCACACGCACTCCGCCCACAGGCCGTCGGCGCGCACTTCGAGCGCGTCGCCGCGAGGCAACGGCACCTCGTGATCACGCACGACCACGAGCCCGTGCTCCGGCGACACCACGTACGCCCAGTACCACGCGACCTTCTGGTTGGGATAGAGACCGAGGCGGACGTACCCGCCGGTGCCGTCGGCGCGTGAGAAGTCGAAGTACCAGGACTCGTTCCAGTAGAGACCCGGGCCCGCTTCGTGCCGGCCCTCGTCGACGGGAGTGCTGTTGATCACGACGCCGCCTCCCGCGGCGACGGCGGCTTTGCCGGCCGTCGCTGCAGAGCCGGAGCTTGCGACGGCGCCAGAGAGGTTGTGGGAATGGGCGTGTAGTACGGCACGGAGGGGTCGGCCTCGACGTCGGGCATCCGCTCGAGCGTCGCCAGACCCTCGTACACATCGAGGCTGTCGCGCGGCACGGTCCAGTCGAGGCGGTCGTCGACGCCGGCCGTCTCCGCGAACGGCCGCAGGAACGTGAAGTACACGTAGGCGCCTGCGTCGAGCTTCTCGCGCCGGGTCATGCCGGCGATACGGCGATACAACTCGCGCTGCGCTTCCTTCACGCTCGCGGTGACATCGTCGAGCTCGCGCATCGGCACGGGTACGAGCGAGCCGCCGTCGGTGGTGAACACGCCCGCGGCCGACAGGCGGGCGAAGTAGTCGGGCGGGTCGGTCATCGAAGTGCCCCAGTCGTTGGTGGTGACGCGCACCCCGTCGTCGAGCACGAGCGCGACCGTGAGGTTGGAGTACGGGAGCGCGGCACACACGTCACGGCTCCACGGGAAGTGCGTGACGCCGAAGCGGTTGAAGTCGCGCACGAGGAGGACCCGCCCGTCCGCGAGCGGGTACGGGCCGGTGTCCTGGTACCCCGCGCGCGTGTCGAAGTAGAGCAGGAAGAGGAACGTGGTCAGCAAGCGGTTCATCCGCGTCAAGCGCTCACTCGCGTCGGTATCGAGCGGCGCCGACCCGGCGACGAGCTCGTCGACGACGGCGGGGCCGTAGCGCGGGACGCGCAGCCCCGCGTCCCACGCCTGGAGCTCTCCATCGGCGCGGAACGCGGCCGCGGCCCGCTTCCAGAAGTCGACCACGGTCGCCAGCGCGGCCGCGTCGCGATCGAGGTCGACCAGCCCGAACGGGGCCAGCACCTGCCGGCCCAGGAGCGGGAAGTTGACGATGGACCACAGGTGCACGGCGTCGATCTGGCTCCCCGGCTCGCGCCCTGCCCGCCCCAGCGCTTCCGGGGTGGACGCGTCCGCGATCACGTCCATCATCTCGGGATACCGCCGGTAGCACTCGATGCACGCGATGAGGATGTAGGCGGTGACGGGGATCAGCGCCGATTCGAGCGAGGTCCGCTCCGCCGTCATCGCCCTCGAGATCTCGCCGTGGTACCCGATCCAGCGGTTCAGCTCGTCCGTGTTCATGCCATCTGCGTCCATCGCGTTACCGGGCGCGGCGCACGACGCCGTCCTCGCCCGTGCAGTCGACCTCGACCTCGTCGCCGTCCTTGGGCTCGGCGTCCAGGTTGGCGCCCATGATGCACGGGACCCGGTATTCGCGGCTCACGATCCCGATATGGCTGAGTGGCGTGCCGGACAGGCAGACCACAGCCGTGAGGTCGTCGAAGATCGGCGCAAGGAACGTCGCGCCGGCGTCGACGACGCACGCGACCACGCCACTCGCCGACGTGTCCATCAGCTCGAGGACGTCGTCGGGATCCTCGAGCCGTCTCCACTCCCCCAGCACCGGCGCCGCTTCGAACACCTTCGTTCCCCGGCCGATGATCCGGTTGCCCAACGTCACTCCTCTGTTGCCGCGGAGCTTTCCACACGTCCGCCGCGGCTGCGCGATCCTCTCTCCATGGCAGGGGGGAACCAACGCGCCGACCGGCTGCGCGAACTGCGCGAACGCACGCGACTCGCGCCGGGGTCGCGCGAGGAAGCAGAGTGCGGAGGCGCATACGAAGCGTTCCAGCCACTCAACCGCGAAGTGCTCCAGCTGTGCACCGATTGGCAGGTCCGGCCAGGAGGCGCCCCGAACGATCACGACGACGCTGCGTACGACTGGTCGGTGATCGACCGCCTCGAGGCACTGGACCACCGCGCCGGTCCCCTCCTCCGCCGCCTCGCCGGCGCCGTGCCGCGGTTCGCGCCGTATCGCGAACGCCTCCGCGACGCATTCCGGCGTGTTGCGGACGGCGGACGTGAGTGGCTGACATCCCCGCGTGTCGACTCGTACCACACGGTGTGGATGGAGCTTCACGAAGAAATGCTCGCGGCGTTGGGCCTCGAGCGCCGC
>JALZAA010000083.1 GCA_030948625.1 Actinomycetota bacterium | reverse complement strand
TCGAGGACAGGTCGCCGAGGCTGCCGAACGCCTCGCGAACGCCCCCGCCCACGAGGAACACGACCAGCGCCGCAGCGATGATCATCCACGGCCAGCGCGCGAGTGGCCGATTGCGCCGAAGGCCGACAAGGGTGGCCACGACCGCCCCGCCGCCGAGGATCAGGAACGCAGCATCCGTGACGGGACCGAGCAACCCGAGAGCGAGTGCGACCACGCACAGAACGCCGACGCCCATGACGACGTAGGCGACGCGGGCGCCCGATTCGATCCGGCCCGGCCTGGCAACGCCCTGGCGTTCCATCTGCCCCTTCGCGCGCGCCCGCAGACTCGCGAGCCTCCGCCGCCCTTCCCCCGAAGTCCCGAATTGAGCGGAACGCCCAAGCCGAGAAGTAGTCACTCTTCGCGCGAAATGGCCGGCCCGTCAAGCGGATCTGGCCGGCGTCTAGCCGCCCGATGCGTCCTGGGGGCGTGTCCTGCCGGCGCCGATCCACGGCATCATCGACCGGAGGCGCTCGCCGACCTCCTCGATCGGGTGCTCGGCCGACTTCTTGCGCAACGCGTTGAACACCGGACGGCCCGCCTGGTTCTCGAGGATCCACTCGTTGGCGAACCGTCCGGACTGGATGTCGTCGAGGATGCGGCGCATCTCCTCGCGCGTCTCCTCGGTGATGATCCGCGGGCCGCGCGTCATGTCGCCGTACTCCGCGGTGTCGGAGATCGAGTAGCGCATGTTGGTGATGCCGCCCTCGTAGATGAGGTCGACGATCAGCTTCACCTCGTGCAGCGTCTCGAAGTAGGCGGACTCGGGCTGGTAGCCGGCGGCGACGAGGGTCTCGTAGCTCCCCTTGATGAGCTCGGTGAGCCCGCCGCACAGCACGACCTGCTCGCCGAAGAGGTCGGTCTCCGTCTCCTCCTCGAACGTCGTGTCGAGGACACCGGCGCGCGTCGCGCCGATCGCGCGGGCGTACGCCAGCGCGGTCTGCTTGGCCTTGCCGGTCTCGTCGGCGCCCACGGCCACGAGCGACGGGACACCGCCGCCCTCCTCGAACGTGCGTCGAACGAGATGGCCGGGACCCTTCGGGGCGATCATCCACACGTCGACGCCCTTGGGGGGGCGGATCTGTCCGAAGTGGATGTTGAAGCCGTGCGCGAACGCGAGCGAGTCCCGATCGTCGAGGTTGGGCTCGATGTCGCGCTTGTAGATGCCGGCCTGCTCGGTGTCGGGCAGCAGCACCATGATCACGTCGGCTTCCTTGACCGCCTCTGCTATCGGCAGCACCTTGAGCCCGGCCTCCTCGGCCTTGGCCCAGCTCGACGAGCCGTCGCGCAGGCCGACGCGTACGTCGACCCCGGAGTCCTTCAGGTTGAGCGCGTGCGCGTGCCCCTGCGACCCGTAGCCGAGCACCGCGACCTTGCGCCCCTCGAGCAGCGCGGGATCGGCGTCGTCGTCGTAGTAGATGGTTGCCGGCATGTGCGTCCTCCCGTTGTGGCGCGAACCCTACGCGCGCCGGTCCTTGACCGCCCGCAGCTTGGTGCGCTCGCGCGCCAGCTTGGGCAGGGCGATCCGGCCCGTGCGCTGCGACTCGACGATCCCGAACGGGTCCAGCAGGTCGGTGATGGCGTCGATCTTCTCGGGCGTGCCCGCCACCAGGAGGGTCATCGCCTCGTAGCCGACGTCGACGATCTTGGCCTCGAAGATCGCGGCGAGCTCGGTCACCTGCGACCGCGTCTCCGCACCCGCCTTGACCGTTGCCAGCATGAGCTCTCGCTCGACGGCGTCGTCCGGCGTGAGCTCGGTGATCTTGATCACCGGGATCACCTTGTTGAGCTGTTTGGTGACCTGCTCGAGCGGCGCCGACTCGGCGTCGACCACGATCGTCATGCGGCTCAGGCGCTCGTCCTCGGTCGGGCTGACCGCCAGCGAGAAGATGTTGTACCCACGCCGCGAGAACAACCCCGCGACGCGGGACAGCACACCGAACTTGTTCTCGACGAGCACCGAGAGGATGTGATGCTTCGCGCCGTTCGCCATCGCTATCTCCCGACCGATTTGTCGTGGGCGGGGTCGAGGATGATGTCGTCGTTCGAGCCGCCCGCCGGCACCATCGGGTACACCTTCTCGCGGTAGTCGACCTGGAAGTCGACCACGACGGGCCGGTCGTCGATCTCGTTGGCCTTCTCAATCGTCGGGATCACGTCGTCGGGCGTTTCGACCTTGAAGCCCACGCAACCCATGGCCTCGGCCCACTTGGCGTAGTCGGGCAGATCCGGTGACAGGTACACCTCGCTGTAGCGCTCCTCGTAGAAGAGCTCCTGCCATTGCCGCACCATGCCGAGGTACGCGTTGTTGAGGATCGCGACCTTGACCGGGATGCGCTCGGCCGATGCGGTCACGAGCTCCTGTGCGGTCATCTGGAAGCAGCCGTCGCCGTCGATCGCCCACACCGTCCGGTCGGGCTTCCCGACCTTGGCGCCGATCGACGCCGGGACGGCGAAGCCCATCGTGCCGAGACCACCGGAGTTGATCCACGTGTTGGGGTAGTTGAACTTCCACCGCTGGCTCGACCACATCTGATGCTGACCCACGCCCGACACGACGATCGTGTTATCGGGGCTGTGCTCGCGGAGCATGTCGATGCAGTACTGCGGCTTCAGCGGGCCGTCCTCGGGCTGCTCGTAGTGCAGCGGGTACCGCTCCTGCCATTCACGGAGTTGGGTCCACCACGACGTCAGGTCGGGCCAGTCGCGCTTCTGCTGGTCGGC
>JALZAA010000068.1 GCA_030948625.1 Actinomycetota bacterium | reverse complement strand
GTCACCGAGGTCGTCGATCCGGAATCGCTCGGGATCGATGCGGTGCGGCTCGACGAGCTGCGCATCCGGGTACGACGGGAGATCGACGCCGGCCTCTTGCCGTCGTGCCAGTTCGCGCTGGCCCGTGACGGTCGGCTCGCTGCGTTCGAGACCGTCGGCGCCGCCGGGTCGGAGACTCGCTACGTGATCTTCTCCGCGACCAAGGCGTTTGTCGCCAGCGCGGCGTGGCTACTCATCGCCGACGGCTCTCTCGACATCGAACGCCGCGTCGCCGACTACATCCCGGAGTTCGCGACCAACGGCAAAGACGTCGTCGCCGTCGAGCAGGTGATGCTGCACACCTCGGGGTTCCCGCGTGCGCCGCTGGGCCCGCCCGAGTGGGCCGACCGCGACGGCCGCCTCGCAGCGTTCGCGCGGTGGCGGCTCAACTGGGAACCGGGAACCGGGAACCGGGAACGAGTACCACCCGACCTCGGCCCACTGGGTGCTCGCCGAGCTGATCGAGCGCGTCGCCGGGCGCGACTACCGCGACTTCATCGACGAGCGCGTCACGCGCGCTCTCGGCCTTCCGCGCGTGCTCGGTATCCCGCCCGCCGATCAAGACGACATCGCCGACCTCTCGCTGTGCGGCGAGCCGGCGTCGCCCGACGAGCTCGAGGCGATCTTCGGCGTGCCGGAGCTGCCTGTCACCGAGGTGACCGACGAGGCCTTGATGTCAGCCAATCGTCCCGACTTCCGCTCCGTCGGCGTCCCCGGCGCGGGCGGCATCGCCACCGCAGCGACGGTCGCGCTCTTCTATCAAGGGCTGCTCCACGATCCCGACGAGCTGTGGGACCCGGACGTCCTCGCCGATGCCACCGGTCGCGTGCGCAACACGTTCCCCGACGTCCTGGCGTTGGGCGCCCCCGCCAACCGGGCCCTCGGCGTCGTGGTCGCAGGCGACGACGGGCACGCGAACCAGCGCGGGTTCGGGCACACGCAGTCGCCGCGCACGTTCGGCCACAACGGCGCGGCGGGTCAGATCGCCTGGGCCGACCCGGAGAGCGGCCTCTCCTTCTGCTACCTCACGAACGGGCGCGACCTGAACCCGATCCGCGAGGGACGCCGGACAATCGGCATCTCCAGCCGCGCCGCCGTCTGCGCGAGTTGACAGGGGCAAATCGCGGCGCGCGTCGTCGCGGCGTCATGCATTGCGATGTTTTCGTATGCTTCTGTCATGCCCATGTACATGGACCGCCATGACCTCCCGGGACTTACTCCGGAGGCGCTCGCCGACGCGCACACGCGCGATGTCGCGGTACAAGAGCGACACGGTGTGCGGTACCACACATACTGGTTCGATCCGTCCAACGGCTCGGTCTGCTGTCTCGCCGAAGGGCCGAACAAGCAGGCTCTGGAGGCCGTACATCAGGAAGCACACGAGCAGATTGCGGGAACGATCCTCGAGCTCGACCCGACCGTCCCGCTGAACGCGCTCCTCGGCGCGCTGCCCCAGTTCCCGCCGGGGACGGCGTACGAAGCGCCCGCGATGCGAGCGATCGTGTTCACTGACCTCTCCGGGTCGGTCGAGCAGACGTCCCAGCTCGGTGATGACGCACACGTCGAGCTCCTGCGCGCGCACAACAAGATCGTTCGCGACGGGCTGCAGTCCCACGGCGGACGCGAGGTCAAGCACACGGGTGACGGGATCATGGCCGCGTTCACCTCGGTCGCTTCGGCGGTGGCGTTCGCGATCGCGGCGCAGCAGGCATTCCTCGAGCACAACGCAACCAACTCGGTTCCGCTCGACGTGAAGATCGGTATCAGTGCCGGCGAGCCGGTCACCGACGACAACGACGACCTGTTCGGGGCGTCGGTGCAACTCGCGGCCCGTCTCTGCGCTTCCGCGTCGGCGGGCGAGATCACGGCGTCTGTTGCGGTGCGGGAGCTCTGCGTCGGCAAGCAGTTTGGCTTCGAAGACCGTGGGCCCGTGCAGCTCAAGGGGTTGCCCGAGCCCACGATCGTGTACCGCGTGTCGTGGCGCCAAGGCGGCTAGCAAAGGGCCAGAGCCGCCACGACCAGGGCGTACCCGGGAACCGGGCTGGGTGCATTCCCGCTCAGGTGCGAGAATGAACCCCCGCTTCCCCCGAGGGAATCAGTCGTATGGATCTAGGGACCATCGAGCGTCATGGCGGCACGCAGCCGCCGGAGCCTCGCCGTGGCTGAGCCGCAGCGCCGTCGTTCGTTCGACGACGTCCTCAAGGATGCGCTCGCGCAGTGGACCAAGCAGTTCGAGCGCGCGCTCGAGGAGCAGCGTGAGGTCATCGGGCACGAGGTGCAGGAGGGCTCCTCCGACATCGAGCGCTCCGTGCTCCAGCAACTCCAGGTGATCGAGCACGCGACCGCCGAGAAGACCGCCGAGATCCTCCGGGTTGCGGCGGAGCACCGCCAGGCGATCGAGCACGCGGCCGCAGGGCGATCAGCCGAGCTCGAGCGGGTGACGCGAGAGCAGAGAGATGCGTTCGAAGACGCGGTCAAGGGCAGGTCGGGCGAGCTCGACGCGGTGGGCTCGAGGCACACCGAAGCCATCGAGAAGGTGGTCGCCGACGCGCTCCAGGAGCTCGAGCAGCGCGCAGCCTCGGAAGTCCGGCGGATCGAGGAGGAGACGACAGCGACCCGCGACGAGATGCGCCAGGTCGCATCCGACGGGGCCGCGGCCTTCGACCAGTTCGCGGGGAAGCGCCTCGGCGAGCTCGAGGACACCCTGCGCGCAAAGCTCGAAGGTCTCCGCCGCGAGCTGATCGACGAGGCGAACCGCGTCGGGAGCGCAGCCACGGAGCACGTCACCGAGACGCGCTCGCTGTTGGCGTCGGAGGCACGCCGGCTCGAGGAACAGGCCGCAGCGACGCACGACGACATGCGGCGGGTCGCGTCCGAGGAAGCGGCCGCCTTCAACAGCTTGGCGCGCGAACGCGCGGCCGAGCTGCAGGACCTTCTGCGAAATCAGACCGAGCTGCTGGGCGAGTTCACGCGTGTGCACGAATCGACGACCAATCAACTCGAGGAGATCCGCGCGCTCACGACCGATGCGAAGGACCGCCTCTCGGACCTCGAGACCACCAGTGCGAGCCAGATTCGGGCAATCGACGAGCGCGCCGCCGCTGCCCTCGAGGGGCTCGAGGAGGAGTCGACGACCGGGGTGCGTCGCATCGAGCAGCGGACGACTACGTCCGAAGAGCTCGCGGGGAAGCACATTGCCGATCAAGAACGCCGGAGCGAGGAGCTCTCGGAGCTCATCTTGCAGCGCATCACCGAGCTCGACGCGCGCGCCGCGGACACCGCTCAGGCCCTGGATGCGCGGCTTGCTCAGGCGGCTGACGAACGGGCCAGGGACCTCGAGCAAGAAGTGCACAGTCTCCGGGCCGAGATCGAGACGCTCGTCGACGATCGGACGGCCGCCCTCACACAACACGCCCAGCGGGCCGAAGCCGTGGCGCAGCGGATCACGGAGCACGACGAGCGTGCTCAAGACACCGCGCGAGCCCTGGACGCGCGGCTCGCTCAGACGGCAGAGGAACGGGCCAAGGAGCTCGACGAGGAAGTGCAGCATCGCCGAGCCGAACTGGAGACGTATGTCGATGATCGGATCGCCGCGCTGACACAGCACGTCCAGCGGGCCGAAGCTGCGGTGCAGCGCTTTACTGAGCACGACGCGCGCGCTCAGGTCACCGCTCAGGCCCTGGAGGCGCAGCTCGCTCGGGCGGCAGACGAGCGCGAGCAGGAGGTCCGGCAGAGCATCGCCGCGAGCGCCTCGGGGCTCGAGGCGAATCTGCGGGCCACGGTCGCGGAACAGACCCGTGAGCTCGAAGCCATGGGCGCGACCATGAAGAACGAGCTCGTCAATCGGCTTCGCGCCAACGCCTCGGTCTCGCAGGCGTCGGACACCAGGATGACGGAGCTCGCCGACATGATCGCAGCGGCGAAGGTTGCGCTCGAACACGTCGCCGACCGGGTCGAGGCGCTGGAGGCGGTCGCCGGCGATCTCACTGACCGTATGGAACAACGGCCGCCGGACTTCGGCGCGGCCGCTCAGGAAGTTGATGGAAGCGAGGCCGTCAACGGCGCCAGCGGCGCCGACGGTGCTGACGGAGCGACGCGTCGAGCACCCAAGCGAGAACCCCGGGACACACCGGACCTCAGGTAGTCGGAGGTCGGCGCCCCGGTTCTAGGCCGGCGTGGTGACCGCTTGACCGTCCCCGTCCCACTGGGCGCGGAGCTGCTCGCCGTGTTCGGCGGCGCGCCCTTGGGCATCGGTCACGGCCTCGTGGAACTCGGCTTCGAGCTCGTCGGAGAGCCGCACAGAATCTTGGACCTCGCGCGCATGCCAGGTCGCGACCGCCTCCTGGTACTCCGCTTCCCATTCACGACGACGCTGACGGGCTACCTCGGCGGCACTCTCCACGGCGTCCCGGATCGTGCGGTGGTCATCGGCCTCCCACCGTTCGCGCCGCTCCTGCACCTCCCGGACAACCCGGTCGGCGACGACGCGTCGGGCTCGTTCGGCCTGAGTAGTGCGTTGTCCGCCGTCTGCTTCCTCGCGGGCGCGCTGCTCTTCCGCTTCGCGTGCCGCGCGCTCCGACACGACCCGCGCAAAGCGCTGGTCTTCGGTCTCCCACCACACGCGGAGCGCCTCCGCTTCGCGGGCGGCGCGTGCCAAGGCGTCGCGCGCGGCGCGGTCATCTTCGGCGTCCCACCACTCGCGCAACTCCAACGCCTCGCGAGTGGCGCGCTCCTGCGCTTCTCGTAGTTCACGCTCTTCCTCGGCGGTCCAGCGCTGCGCGAGCTCTCGGATCTCGCGGGCCGCGCGTTCGTCGGCTTCACCGAGCTGGTGCTGCTCGTCGGCCGCCCAGTGCTCCCGCCGGCCCCGAACCTCGCGTGCGTACCGCTGGCGCGCTTCCTGGTCCAACCGGTCGGCGTCCGCCTCGAGGCGGCGGCGGAGGTCGTCGGCGTGCTGGTGCACCCGCGCCTGTGCCTGCTGCTGGGCGTTGTCGTTCTCGGTCTCCCAGCGACGTCGCAGCTCCTCGACTTCCTCGGCGGCTTCGGCCAGGGCCTGTCGATCCGCGCGTTCGTACTGGGCCTCCCACCCGCGGCGCAGCTCCTCGATCTCCTCGGCGGCTTGCGCCTGGGCCTCCTGCTCCGCCTGCTCGTACTCGGCCTCCCAGCGCCGGCGCAGCGCCTCGGCCGGTTGACCCTCGCGCGACTCCTTCGAGGCGCGGGACTTCTTCTTTGCATTCCCGGCCGATTCGCTCCCCTCGGACTCCGCCTCAGGTTGCTTCTGAAGGTCTGGTTGCGCTTCCTCGTTCTCCGTCGCCCAGTTCTCGCGTAGCGCCTCGAGCTCCCGCTGGTCGGCGTCCTCGTCGCCGATGGCGACGCGGGCCCGCACCTGTTCGGCCTCCCAACGTTCGCGGAACTCCAGCAGGGCGCGGTCACGACGAAGGCGCGCTTCGTGCTCGGCGCGCGCGTACTCCAGGTCCGACCGCCGGTGCCGGGACTCAGCCGACCGCTGCGCCCGCTCACCAGCGTCGCGCTGGATCTGGGCGAAGTCGGCCTCCCAACGTTCCCGCGTCACGTGCGCTTCCTGTTCGACGCGCTCCAGCCCCTCACTCAACGAGCGGGCGTACTCGGCCTCAACACCTGTCCGCCGCTCCTGCGCCTCCTGCTCGGCGCGCTTCGTGGTCTCGAGCGCGGCGCGGTCGAGCTCCTTCTGCCACCGCCCCGCGAGCGCGCGCGTCTCCTGCTCCACACGCGTCTGCGCCTTTCCCCACGAGTGCTCATAGCGGCGCCGCCAGCGATCCCGACGCTGCGCGCTCTCTCGCTGCGTCCCTTCGTACTCACCCTCCCAGCGCGCCCGACGCTGCTCCGCCTCTTCGAGCGTCCGCTCCTCGAAGTCGGCCTCCGCGCGCGCGAGCACGGCTTCCCAGTGCTCCCGGTGCTGCTCCGCCTCCCGCAGCTCGCGCGCCTGCGCCTCGCGCTCGGCTCGCTCGTACTCGGTCCGCCACGCCCGCCGTTCCTCGGCCTCGAGCGCCAGCCGATCGTCTTCGGCCTGCCACCGCGCCTGCCGATCCTTGGCCTCTCGCTCCACGCGCCCGGCGGCGTCCTGGGCCGCGCGCTCGTACTCCGACTGCCCGCGCGCCCGGCGTTCCTCGGCTTCTTTCGAGAGCCGCTCGTCGTCGGCCTGCCACCGCGCCTGCCGCTCCTTCGCGTCTCGCGCTACTCGTGCCGCGCTGTCCTTGACGGCCTGCTCGTGCTCGGCGCGGGCGCGCGGCCACTCCGGCTCGCCCTTGCGAGCCCCGTTGTCGTCCTGCGAACTGTCGTCTGCCATCGGCTCGACTTCTTCGGTGTCCGCCACGGGTGCCCTCCCTGGCAACGACCTTGCGAATGAACGTCACGTGCGCCGCGCACTACCCAAAGGGAGAGTCCGGTCACGCGAGGCGTCAAGCATGCCAATGAATGCCCCGAAACGGCAAGTAAGACATTCTTCGCGGCGCCGTGGCGCGGCTTACAGCCCAAGCAGGCGCTGGGCGTTGCGGAGCAGCACCTTTTCGGTGATGTCGTCGCTGAGGCCGAGCTCGGCGAAGGCGCCGAGCCACTGCTCGTGGCGCAGGAAGGGATAGTCGGTGCCGAACAGGACGCGGTCTTGGAGCCGGCCCTTGATCTCGCGCACGAGCTCCGGCGCGAACCGGCGCGGTGACCACCCCGAGAGGTCGATCCAGGTGTTCGGTTTGTGCAGCGCGACCGCGAGCTGCTCGTCCTGCCACGGCCACGCCGGATGGGCCATGACGATCTGCAGGTCGGGGAAGTCGGCGGCGACGCCGTCGAGGTAGAGCGGGCGCGACCACGCCAGCTTCATCCGGCCGCCACCTCGCATCCCCGCGCCCAGGCCGGTCGTGCCGGTATGCACGGTGACCGGGATGCCGAGCGACGCCGCGGTCTCCCACAGCGGGGCGACGCGACGGGAGTCGGGCCGGAACGCCTGGGCCGTCGGGTGCAGCTTGAGGCCGCGCAGTCCGAGGTCACGCACGCTGCGCTCGAGCTCGACGACAGCGGCGTCGCCCTTCCACGGGTCGACCGACGCGAAGCCGAGGAACGCGTCGGGGTGGTCGCGCGCGCAGCCGGCTACGAAGTCGTTGGTGACCGGCGGGAGGCGGGTCGCGGTCTCTGCGTCCCACGCGAACAGGACGCCGAGGATGTCGGCCCGCCGGAACTCGTCCGCCATCTCCTGCACGCTGTGGCGCGGCAGCTCGGTGCGGAAGTACGCCTCGCACGCGTGCGCGTATTCACCGAGCGCGTCGTTGACGAACTCGAAGGTTGACGGGTGGACGTGAACGTCGATCGCTCGCGGCACGCGGCGACCCTACGCCCACACTCGATCC
>JALZAA010000051.1 GCA_030948625.1 Actinomycetota bacterium | reverse complement strand
GTCGTACAGCTGGAGGCTGAACGGCCATCCCAGGTTCGAGATCCGCAGGTAGGACCCGTGTTCGACCAGGCCCTTGGTGAGCATCAGGTAGTACGGCGCGTCGGGTCCGTACGCAAGGGGCGGCTTGTTCTGCGCGTTGTAGACGAATGGGACGCGCAGGTTCGCTTCCCAGAGGCGCAGCGTGATGACAACGAGGCCGAGGGTGGCGGCGGCGACGCCCGCCGCGTCGGCGAGTGGGGAAAGCCACGGGAACCGCGCACGAGCGCGAGCCGCGACTGTGATCGGGGCCACGTCGGGCGCCCCTGTTGTCGTCGTGCTGGTCGCAGGCGGCACCGGCCGAAGGTAGCCTGACTGCCGATCCAGAAAGTTGGCAGGCCCGCGTCGTCACCGCGAACCAGGGGGACAGGATGCAAGACCGCGACAAGCTCTACATCGACGGCGGGTGGGTGCCGTCGGCCGGATCCGGCACGATCGACGTGGTGAACGCGACCACCGAGGAAGTCATGGGCCGGGTGCCCGAGGGTGCGCCCGAGGACGTCGACAAGGCGGTCGCGGCCGCGCGGAGGGCCTTCGAGACATGGAGCTCGACGCCGGTCGAGGAGAGGGCGAAGTTCCTCCAGCTCCTGCACGAGGGCCTCAATGCGCGCATGCAGGAGATCGCGGAGACGATCACCGGCGAGGTCGGCATGCCGATGGTGTTCTCCCAGATGATCCAGGCCGGGCTGCCGGCGATGGTCATGGGCTCCTACGTCGACATCGCCAACCAGTTCCCCTTCGAGGAGCAGATCGGCAACTCGCTGGTCGTGCGTGAGCCCTTGGGCGTCGTCGGCTGCATCACTCCGTGGAACTACCCGCTGCACCAGACGGTGGCGAAGGTCGCGCCCGCGATCGCAGCCGGCTGCACCGTCGTGCTGAAGCCGAGCGAAGTGGCGCCGCTCAACGCGTTCATCCTCGCCGAGATCGTCAACGACGTCGGGCTCCCGGCCGGCGTGTTCAACCTCGTCACCGGCACGGGGCCCGTCGTGGGGGAGGCGATCGCGGCGCATCCCGACGTCGACATGGTCTCGTTCACGGGTTCGACGCGTGCGGGCAAGCGGGTCGCGGAGCTCGCGGCCCCGACCGTGAAGAAGGTGACTCTCGAGCTGGGCGGCAAGTCGCCGTTCATCATCCTGCCGGACGCGCCGGTCGACGACGCCGTCAAGGCCGGGATTGGCAGCTGCTACATGAACTCGGGCCAGACGTGCATTGCGTGGACGCGCATGCTCGTCCCGCGCGACAGGCAGGACGAGATCGCGGCCGCGGTCAAGGACCTCGCCGAGACGTACACGGTCGGCGACCCGAACGACCCGAGCAACCGCCTCGGGCCGCTGATCTCCGACACGCAGCGGGAGCGCGTCCGTGGCTACATCAACAAGGGGATCGAGGAAGGTGCGGAGCTCGTCACCGGAGGATCCGAGGCGCCCGAGGGTCTCGACAAGGGATATTTCGTCAAGCCCACGGTGTTCAAGAACGTGCGCAACGACATGACGATCGCACGGGAGGAGATCTTCGGACCGGTGCTGGCGATCATCCCCTACGACGACGAGGACGACGCCGTCGACATCGCCAACGACACGATCTACGGCCTGCACGCCGGCGTCTACGGCGGCGACAAGGAGCACGCCACCCAGGTGGCGCGCCGCATCCAGGCCGGTCAGGTCGACATCAACGGACAAAGCTTCAACCCGCTCGCGCCCTTCGGTGGCTACAAGCAGTCGGGACACGGCCGGGAGCTCGGCCGATACGGCCTCGAGGAGTATCTCGAGACGAAGTCGCTGCAGATGTCGTGACGACGGAACCCGTCACGCAACCCGAATTCGAGTACGAGGTCGATTTCTCGACCGGGCAGCCGTACCCGATCTGGGAGCGCGCGCGGCGGGAGTGCCCCGTCATCCACACCGAGAGCGGGATGGTGGATCGACCGTCGTACCACGTCACCCGGTACGAGGACGTGGAGCAGGTCTTGCGCGACGGCAAGACGTTCTCGTCGTCGATCAACGCCGAGCACATCGGGCAGTTCATGGGCGAGCTGATCCTGGCGATGGGTGGCGCCGAGCACCGCGCGTACCGCAATCTGGTTGCCCACGCGTTCCGCGCGTCGGCACTCGAGCGGTGGGACGCGCAACTGATCCGTCCGACGATCTCGCGGCTGCTCGACGACGTCGCGCCCGCCGGACGCGCCGATCTCGTGCAGGCCATCACGTCCAAGTACCCGGTGCAGGTGATCTGCGGGATCGTCGGGGTGCCGCTCGAGGACAGCGCGCAGTTCCATCGCTGGGCCGAGTTGATCAACACGGGTCCGCTCGACCCGCCGCGCGGTCTCGCCGCGTCACAGGCGATGCGCCAGTACCTCGAGCCCATCGTCGACGATCGTCGCGAGCGTCCTCGTGACGACCTGATCAGCGACCTCGTCCACGCCGAGATCGACGGCCATCAGCTCACGGACGAGAAGATCTACGGGTTCTTGCGGTTGCTGCTCCCGGCGGGCGCCGAGACGACGTTCCGGGTCATGGGCAACGCGCTCGTCGCCCTGCTCACCAACCCGGCGACGATGGCGGATGTCGTGGCCGATCGCAGCCTGCTGCCCGCCGTCATCGAGGAGACCCTGCGGTGGGAGACGTCGGTGACACAGGTGAGCCGGGTCGCGGCCACCGACGCGGAGATCGGTGGGTGCCCGGTGGACGCCGGCGCTCCGATCAGCGTGATCACCGGGTCCGCCAACCGCGATGAATCGCGCTACGACGCGCCCGAGGAATGGCGCATCGACCGCCCGGCGCACAATCACCTCGCCTTCGGCACCGGTCAGCACCAGTGCCTGGGCATGCACCTCGCCCGACTCGAGCTACGCGTAGGACTCGACGAGATCCTGACCCGCCTGCCGAAGCTCCGTCTGGATCCCGACGCGCCGTCGCCCGTGATCCAGGGCTTCGCGTTCCGGGGTCCGGACACGATTCCGGTGCTCTTCGACACCGACTGACTCGGGCGCGCTACTGGCGCGGGAGCGGGACCCCGCAGTCGATGAAGTACCGGTACTCGCCGTTGGCGCGGGCGAGATGCAACTCCCGCCGGCTCTTCTTCTTCTGATACGTCTCTTGCACCAGCACGAGCTGGGCGTTGGGGATCGGGAGCACCCCGTCGTCGGTGGTGAATTCGAAGGGCTCGGGCTTGTCGACGTGCTGCACCTTGTCTTTGCGGGTGGTGTCCTGCAGTTCCGGAGTGGCGAGGAAGTCCCGGCACTGCTGCTCGCCGTAGCGCTCGATGACTGCGGGATGCAGGAGAGCGACCCGGACATCCGTGTCACCCTTGCGGACGGCGGCGTTGAGCTTGTCGAGGAACTTCTGGGGCGACTCCGATCCCTTCGCGTCGCCCTTGTCGTTGTCTGAGCCGGACCCGCCGCAACCGGCCATCACCAGGGCGATCACGAAGACAACTATGACGGAGGCGGCAGCTCCCAGCGGGGGTCGCGCGGCCGGCGCCATCCTCAGGAGCCGAACATCGATAGCCACGTGTCGCGGTTCTTGAACCGGAACACGTAGTTGTCGCGCCGCGTGTCGCCCATCGTGGCCGACGGCTCGGGTGAGTAGAGGTGGCCGGGAAACAGCACGGTGTCGTCGGGGACGGTCGCCAAACGGCTTGTGAGGCTCTCGTACATCGCCTCGGGATCGCCGCCCGGAAGGTCGGTGCGACCGCAGCCCTCGAGGAACAGGGTGTCGCCGGCGACGAGGCGGCCGTCGACGAGGAAGCACTGACTGCCGGGCGTGTGCCCGGGCGTGTGCAGGAGCCGAATGGGGATCTCGCCGACGCGGACCTCGTCGCCACTGTCGTGGACGATCAGGTCGGAGTCGGAAGCGCCGGTCACGCGCTTCACGCCCGGCGCCTCCGCCCGCTGCACGTGCAGGGGCGCGGACACGTCGTCCATCGCCAGCAGCTCGCGTGCACCCTCGATGGAGTACCCCATGAGATCGCCACCGATGTGATCGGGGTGGTAGTGGGTGACGAGGGTGCCGGTGATGCGCATGCCGTCGGCGCCCGCAATCTCGACGAGCTCGTGCACGCCGTACGCGGGGTCGACCGCCAGGGCGTCGCCCGTCTCTCGATCGCCGATCAGGTACACGAAGTTGACCATCTGCCGCGCCACGAGATCGTCGCGGGCGAAATCTCGGCCGGCGAGCAGCTGGCGGAAGTAGAGGCGGTCGGCCACAGTCGGAATCTACCGGTCCGGGGTCGAACCACTCCCGTCATCCGATCGCCGCCGCAGAGGCGAAGAACGCGCGATGCACCCTTCTCTCGCGGCCTCCGCCACAGGTGGGCTCGGGGTTCCGGCCGCACTCGCCCTGCTCATCCCGATGGAAGCGGGGATCCCGATCCCTCTGCCCTTCGACCTCGTGCTCCTGTTCGTCGGCGAACGGGCAGCTGCCGGCGCGATTCCGCTCTGGCTCGCGGTCGCCGCGCTCGAGGCCGTCGCGTTGATCGGCACGGCCGCGCTCTTCCTTGCCTGCCGCGGTCCGGGCAGCGCGCTCGTCAACCGGCTCGGCCCGCGGCTCGGCCTCACGCGCGAGCGCATGGCACGGGCCACGGCCGTGATCGAGCGGCGCGGCGGGCCGGCGCTGGCAATCGGGCGCGGGACACCGGGCCTGCGTACGGCGACGTGCGTCGCGGCCGGTGCGTCGGGTCTCACGCTGCGGCGCGCGCTTCCGGCGCTCGTGATCGGCAGCAGTGTGTTCCTGCAGCTGCACCTGTTCCTCGGGTATTTCCTGGGACAGGCGGCCGGCGACCTCATCGAGACGGCGACGGTCCCGCTGATCGTCGTGCTGCTGGGCCTGGTCGTCGTGGCGGCCGTCTTCTGGGTCGCCCGGCGCGGGCGGCGCCGCGGTGCCCAGGCGTTGACCGAGGCGGCGTGCCCGCTCTGTCTCGTCCTGGGCGCGGTCGGCGAACGAGAGGTTGAGCGTGAGGAAGCGAAGGTGGTGGCCCACGCGTAGCCTGCACAGCATGACGACCACGAACGGCGACACCCGGACCGTCTACCGGACGTGCCCGCTCTGCGA
>JALZAA010000048.1 GCA_030948625.1 Actinomycetota bacterium | reverse complement strand
GGCGTGGAGGGTGTCGTCGGACGAGCTTGGACGTGACGGTGCTTCGGCGAGGGTGGTCAGCGGGACTCCTGGGGGGGAGGGTCGGCCCGTGGTAGCGTTTTTAACTACCTGGTTAATACATGCTAGCGGCCCCGAAATTCCCGGAACAAGGCGAGACCATGCCCAACGCCACTGCTGACGCCGGCCCGGAGAGGGAGGACGCCCTCGAGCGCCCGGCGCCTCGCGACCCGGAGGGGACACGGCGTCGGATCCTCGCCGCTGCCCTCCAGGAGTTCTCGGCGAAGGGGATCGATGGCGCACGCGTCGACGCCATCGCGGCGCGCGCGGGGACGAACAAGCGAATGCTCTATTACTACTTCGGGTCGAAGGACGACCTCTTCCGCGCCGTGCTCCGCCAACGCCTCGCCGAGCGGGCACCGACGGAACGCCAGAGGGATCGCACCGGTCCCGGGCGGATCGCCGAGCTCCAGGACCGCGTCAGCGGCTCGACGGACTGGATGCGCCTCGTCATGTGGGAGGGCCTCGAGCGCGGAGGCCGCCGGGGAGTCGAACAGGAGGCCTCGCGTCGCGAAGCACTCGCAGCGTGGTGCGACGACATCCGCGAGGCACAACGGCGAGGCGATCTTCCACATGATCTCGACGCCGAGCAGCTCGTGTTGTCGGAGTTGGCGCTCACGATGTTCCCGTTCGCGTTCCCGCAGATCACGCGGCTGGTGACGGGCAAACGCCCGACCGACGCCGACTTCAAGGCCGAACGGCGCGCGTTTCTCGAGCGCATCGCCGCCCGTCTGGACGCCGAAGACGCCTAGCCTGCCCTGAATCCCCGGGGGGTGACGATCCGATGAGCGAGTGGTCGGAGTTCGGCGGTGTGATCGGGCGGTATCGCAACGAGTCGACGCCGTGGTGGCCGGAGCCGGTGCGCGCGCCGGAGGGAGCACCGAACGTGCTCGTGGTGCTGCTCGACGACGTCGGCTTCGCGCAGCTCGGATGCTTCGGCTCCGACATCGACACGCCGACCTTCGACGGGCTCGCGGCGGACGGCCTGCGATACACGAACTTCCACACCACCGCGCTCTGCTCGCCGACCCGGGCCTGTGTGCTCACCGGACGGAACCACCACCGCGTCGGCGTGGGACGCGTCACCGACCTCGCGACCGGGTTCCCCGGCTACCACTCCCGCATCGGCAGCGAGCACGGCTTCCTGTCCGAGATGCTCGTCCCGGTCGGGTACGGCGCCTACGCCGTCGGCAAGTGGCACCTCACGCCCGACGACGAGCGCCACCTCGGCGCGTCGCGGGCGCGCTGGCCACTCGGGCGCGGCTTCGAGCGCTTCTACGGCTTCTTCGGCGGCGAGACGCACCAGTTCGCGCCGGCGCTCGTCGCCGACAACCACCGGGTCGCGCCGCCGCGCTCGTGGGAGGACGGCTACCACCTCACCGAGGACCTCGCCGACCGGGCGATGGAGTTCGTCGCCGACCTGCACTCCGCCGAGCCCGACAAGCCGTTCTTCCTCTACCTCTGCCCGGGCGCGTGCCACTCCCCGCATCACGCGCCACCGGACTGGATCGAGCGCTACCGCGGCGGCTTCGACCTGGGGTGGGACGCGTGGCGGGAGGCGACCTTCGCCCGCCAACAGCAGCTGGGTCTGCTGCCTGCGGGCACCGAGCTGTCGCCGCGTCCCGAGTGGGTGCCGGCCTGGGACTCGCTGCCACCCGACGAGCAGCGCCTCGCGGCGCGCTACATGGAGTGCTTCGCCGCCTTCCTCAGCCACGCCGACCATCACATCGGCCGCGTGCTCGACTTCCTCGACGAGATCGGGCGCCTCGACAACACGCTCGTGCTCGCGCTGTCGGACAACGGCGCGTCGTCGGAAGGAGGACGCACGGGCTCCATCAACGACGCCCGGCCGTGGAACCTCGCGGGCACGCCCGTGGACGAGGCGCTGGCGCGGATCGACGAGCTCGGCGGCCCGCGGGTGCACAACAACTACCCCTGGGGATGGACCGTCGCGGGCAACACGCCGTTCCGCCGTTGGAAGCGCGAGGTGCACGAGGGCGGCGTCGCCGACCCGCTCATCGTGTCGTGGCCCGCCCGCATCGGAGCGCGCGGCGAGGTGCGCCGCCAGTACGCGCACGCGACCGACCTGTTGCCCACCGTCCTCGACGTCCTCGGCGTGGAGCCACCCGGAGAGATCGGCGGTGTGGCGCAGACGTCGCTCGACGGGGTCTCGTTCGCGAGGACGTTCGACGAGCCCGACGCGCCGAGCGCGCGCGAGGTGCAGTACTTCGAGATGCTCGGGTGCCGTGCGCTCTACCGCGACGGCTGGAAGGCAGTCGTCTACCACCCGTTGTTCGACCAGTCCGTGCGCTTCGACGACGACCGGTGGGAGCTGTACCACGTCGCCGTCGACGCGTCGGAGTGCCATGACCTCGCCGACGAGCATCCCGACAAGCTGCGCGAGCTCATCGCGATCTGGTGGAGCGAGGCGGAGAGGAACAACGTGCTGCCGCTCGACAACTCGCCGTTCGACCGCATGTTCGGCGAGGAGCGTCCGGAGCACGCGGGCCGGCGGCGGTACGTGTACTACCCATTCGCAGGGCCGGTGACGGAGGAGGCCGCCGTCAACGTGCG
>JALZAA010000046.1 GCA_030948625.1 Actinomycetota bacterium | reverse complement strand
GACGGCCTCCGTCGTGAGCTCGCCGGGCGCGGCGTCGACGTGACGCTGATCGCGCCCGGTCCGATCAAGACGGAGTTCATGGCCCGGATCCGCACCGGCGAGCCCGCCGACAAGCCGGGCGCGCTCGACTACGGCCTACCGCCCGAGTCGGTGGCGAAGGCGATCGTGCGCGCGCTCACACGGCGAGCACCCGGGTACAAGACGATCACCGTCCCGCGCATCGGAGGGTTCAGCCGGCTCGGCGCCGCACCTGGCCTTGCCCGTGCGACCGACCTGGCAACGCGCGGCCGCGTGCGCAAGGCGCTGGCCGAGAGGCGATAGCGCGGTGCCGGTGCGGCGGCGCCAGGACTCGAAGGGCCCCTACTACCAGTGGGGCGACCACGGGAGGAAGTACCACTACGCCGCCGGCGACACCGCGAGCCGCGAACGGGCGAAGAAGAGCGCGACCCGTCAGGGTCAAGCCGCGAGAGCCCGCGGCTATCGCGGCTGACGCGCTCCCTTGTCGTCGTGCGCGGCGACACCCTGGCCGCGCTCGCCGGCCTCGAGGAGCCGGGCGATCTCGGCGACCTCTTGGCGCACCGAGTCCGAGAACCACTGACCGCCGACGCGGTCGTAGAGCCATCCGAGCGGGCCTCGACCCAGGTCCATCTCTTCGACGTGGTGAATGCGGGTGCCGCCCTCGACCTCGTCGATCTCGAACCAGGCGTGGAGATGCTGCGGCACGCCATGCTCGAGCGTGACGTCGATGCGGCTCGGCGCGTCCCACTGATAGCGCGTCACCACGGAACCCGGGAACCTGCCCAGGAACCGCCCGTCTTCCCGGGCGATCATGCCGTCGGCGGTGTCGCCGAGCTTCGTGACCCACACCATCTTGGTGTCCGCCTTGGTGTACTGGGCGGGATCGAGCACGAAGTCGAACGCCTCTTGCGGTGTGACGCCGTGCGCGACGGCGGTGCCTTCACCTCTGATCATGCCTCTCCTCCGCCGCGTCGCAAGCTCAGGCCTCCGTGCGCCGGTACAGCTCCGTCATCGCGACGAGGCGCGAGTCCGCGAGACCTGCGGTGCGGTCCTTCGAGACCTCGCGGTACTGCGGGCTCGACGTCATCTCGAGGAACGCTTTGCGCGACGGGTACTCGACCAGGATGACCGCATCCCAGTCGTCGGCGTCGTTGCCGATCACGACCGAGTCGGCGCGTCCCTGAAACAGGACACGCGCTCCCGTCTCCTCGAGCATCGACCGCACGCGCTCTCCGTACCGCTCGTACGAGCCGCGTCCAGATTCCGCGCCGTCGCCTGCGCCGTCCGGTCGATCGCTGAACTTCAGGAGGTTGAGCATGACGACCGGCGTGTCCAGCGGGGTGTCGACCAGCGCCTGGATCTGCTCGTGCGTCGGTCCGATCGGCATCGCTCGGCTCTCCTTCTCTACGCAGGGCGCGAGACCGGCAGCCGCGGCTCGCGTGCGGCAGGCAGGTTGTCGTACAGGTCGGCGACGAGATCGGACCGCACGCTCCGGTATCCGGGGTCGTCCCAGAGATTGCGGAACTGCCACGGGTCCTCGTCGACGCGGTACAGCTCTCCCTCGGTGCCTTCGTATGCGACGGTGCTCTGCGGGCCGCCGTTGCCGAGCCCGAGGCGCTTCGCCGCCTGTTCGGGAAGCACGGCGAGGAACTCCTCGAGGCCGTTGGGCTCGCCGATCGTGCTGCGCTCGTACGCCGTGCACAACCAGCCGTCGCGGTAGATCGAGCGCAGGTGCATCCCGTAGCCGGGAAACTGGCTGTCCCACTCGCACAGTGCGCGCTCGCGACCCGAACCGGCAGCCGTCGGCAGTTCGGCGCCCTGCATCCAGTCGGCGGGCTCCACACCCGCGATCGCACAGAACGTCGGCGCGAGGTCGACGTGCCCGACCGGTTCGGAGATCTCGGCCGGCGCCGTGCCCGCTGCCGGCGCCGCCCGCCAGATGAACGGCACGCGCATCAAGGCGTCGACGTGGAACGGACCCTTGAAGAGCAACCCGTAGTCGCCCTGCAGCTCGCCGTGGTCGGTGGTGAAGAAGACGTCGGTGTCGTTGGTCCAGCCTCGCCGGTCGACGGCGTCGAGCACCCGGCCGCACGCCTCGTCGATGAGCTCGTTCATCACGTGCGTCAGCGCGTTGATCTCGCGCAGCTGGTCGTCGGTGAGCGCATTCGGTCGGAACGAGCCCGGGCCGCCCTCGACGTTGCGCCACGTGCCGTCGTAGAAGCCGAGCCAATGCGGCGGTTTCTGGGCGAGCACGTCACGGATCGCGTCCGGTGAACCGGGATGGCCGGGCGGAAGGTCGAGGTCCTGCCACGGCACGCGCTTGCGCTCCGCGGCCGGCGGGTCCCACGGGTGGTGCGGGTCGGGGAAGCTCATCCACACGAACCAGTCTTCGTCGTCGGCGAGCGTGTCGAGGTACGCGATCGTGCGTTCGGCGACCCAGTCGGTGTGGTACAGGTCGCGCGGGATGGGGTTGATCTTCGTCTCGGGCGCGCCCGTGTCGCCTCCCCCTTCGGCCTGGAGCAGTGCGGCGAAGCCATCGACCTGATCGGGGTGGTTTTCGACGAGCCAGGTGCCGTAGTGCTGGAACCCGCGGCCCACGATCGTCGGCGAGTGCATCGCCAGCTCGGCGTGGTCGAAACCGCGCAGCGGACCCGTTGATCCCTCGCTCGCCATCGCGTTCTCGGGGTACGTGAACATCGGGTCGAAGCCGGGATCGAAGTGCGCCTTGCCGAGCAACGCGGTGCGGTAGCCGCCATGCTCGGCGAGATGCGCGGCGACGCTCCGTGCGTCATGCGGAAGCTGCACGCCGTTGGCGATCACGCCGTGCGTGCGCACGTACTGCCCGGTGAGCATGGTCGAGCGCGCGGGCATGCACACGGTGTTCTGGTTGTACGCACGCCGGTAGTTGACCCCTTCGGCGGCGAGTCGATCGGCGACGGGCGTGCGCGCGACCTCGTTGCCGTTGCATCCCAGCGCGTCGTACCGCTGCTGGTCCGTTGTGATGAACAGGATCTTCCGTCCCATGGCCGCAGCTTACGGACGCGCGAGGGGCGTAGTCTCCTGACACAGCGACATAGGGGGCAGAACTGCCATACGACCTCGTCATCCGAGGCGGGACGGTCGTCGACGGCACGGGACGGCCGGCATTCCGCGTGCACGACTTCGCCGGCGGCGCAGGCCGGTTCACCCAGCGCGCCGACGGCTACGACGCCACCGTGGTGAACGGACGCGTGTTCATGCGCCATGGTCAGCCCACCGGCGAGCTCGCCGGCA
>JALZAA010000033.1 GCA_030948625.1 Actinomycetota bacterium | reverse complement strand
CCGCGGCAAGGAGGTGCCGGAGGCGCATGGCTGCCTCCTACCCCGTGAACGTCGGCGTACCGAGAACGGCAGTCGCGGCCGAGCCTGCTGGCGCCCCCAGCGGCGTGCCCGCCGGCACCGATCCGTCGCCCGCTCCACCCGGCGCACCCGGCGCGCCCGGCGCGCCCGCGCAGGTCTGCGAAGCGGCGGACGCGATCGGGAGCCACTCGCGCTCGAGCCCCTGGACCGCCTGCGCGGTGGAGAATGCGGGGCTGAACGAGCCCGGCCCCGCGATGCTGCCGTTCGCGCCCTGGAGCGCGACGAGGGCGCTGTCCGGCGCGCCGTATGCGCTACCGGCGAGGTCGGGCCGCACGGTGTCGCGCCAGCAGCTCGAATTGGGGTCGTATCCCGCCGACGCGATCGCGAGGATCGCCCGCGAGGTGCTTTCCGAGCTGACGTTGCCGAACGCCGACCAGGACCCATCTCCGTTCTGCTGCGACGCCGTGAACGCGAGACCGTTCTGCACCGCGGGATCGGCCGGCGCGACACCGCCGGCGATCAGCGCTTGAATCGCGAGCGACGTCGTGTCGACGTCGGCGTCGGTATTGGTTCCCGTGTCGGCATCGAAAGCCCAGCCGCCGTTCGCAGGCTTCTGCTTCGTGCGGATGTAGTTGGTCGTCGCGGCCGGTACCGAGCCGTCGACGAGCTTCTTGGCCAGCGCGGCGTACAGCGTCTGGTTGAACGCAGTCGCGGGCCCGAACGAGCCGTCCGCGTTCCCGGACCCCATGGCTGTGACGAGGTTCACGGGAGATCCGTTCCCTGCGGGATCGAAGCTCGTCGGGTCGAGGCCGAGCGGTTCGGCCACGAGCACGATGAGCTTGGCCGCCTTGCCGGGGCTCAAGGAGCCCCCGGCGACCAGATCGAGGAACGGCATCGGGCTCGTCCCCTGTCCGTTCGTGGTGGACTGCACCGCGGCGAGCGCCGAGCTGGTGCTCCAAGTCCCGCTTGTCTGCGCGCCCTCGCCGATGGCGAGGACGGCCTCCGAGGTGACGAATTCGAATGCAGGGTCCGAGTCCCACGCACCGCTGCCGGTCGCGGGTGTGGTGCCGGAGATCTGCTGGGAGTGGATGTAGTTGACCGCGTTCGTCGTGACGGCCGAGTCGACGGCGCCGGCGCGAAGCGTGCCGCCGACGAGCAGCGTGAGTAGGGACGCGAGCGCGACGAGTCTCGCGACGGGGCGCACATGGGGTGCCATGACCGTTCCTCCGCCGGCCCCTGGTCCACGAGGGCCGTATCAAGACCGCCCGGAGGGCGGTTCCCATTCGGGAGCGCCGGTGGCCCGGCGGACGGCGGTGGGCATTCTGGCTCGCGACCCCAAGGGGTCGGCACACAGTTGCGGGTCAGCGTCGGACTTGCACCGACTTCCCCCGTTCCGGCGGGGTTTTCAGTCCTCGCCGGGACCGCACGCAACGTCCGGGTTGCGCGCGACCGCTGTCGGCCAGGCAGCCTAGAGACATGCCGCAGGGCGGGTCAACGACGGTCACGAGCGGTGGCACGGCGACGTCATGGCCGGCCGTCGTGTGGCTGGCGTGGGCCATCTCGGCCGGCGCGTCGGTACAGCTCGCACCGAGCCCGGTGTATGTGGCACTGGTCATCGCCGTCGCCGCGCTGGTCGTCTCGGTGCACGGGCTCGACACACCCTTTGCGCGCACGTTCCCCACATTGCTGACCGTGGGTGTGACGTTCGCGCTGGTGCGCATGGTGCTCACCGTGGCGACGACACATGGTGGGGCCGGAGCGACCATCCTCACGACGCCCGAGTTTTCGGTGCCCGACGCCCTGGGCGGGTTCACCGTGGGCGGGTCGGTCGAGCTGGAGATCCTGCTGCAATCGGCGGCCGAAGGCTTCGCTGTGGTCGGTGTGATGGCGGTGTTCGGGGCGTTCAACGCGGTGGTGTCGCACTACGAGCTCGTGCAGTCTGCACCGCGCGCGTTCTACGAGCTCGGAGTGGTGATGATCGTGGCCCTGGCGTTCGTGCCGTCGACCGTCGGCGCGATCTCCTCGGTGCGCGAGGCCGACCGTGCTCGCACGGGCGGGCGCGTCGTGCGGCGTGGCCGACTCGTCCGGCTCGTCGTCCCGATACTGGAGACGGGACTGGAGCGCGCCGTTCGACTGGCCGAGTCGATGGACTCGCGTGGGTTCGGTCGCGGCCGCGCCACGGCCAGCGAGCGGCTCAGCGGATGGTTCGGGTTCGCGTCGCTGCTTGCGCTCGGGGGCGCGTTCGTGGCCCTCGTCGGCCACGCCCGCCTCGCGGCCGTCCTCCTCGGAGTCCTCGGCGCGATCGGGCTCGCGGTCGCGGTGCTCGTGGCGTCGAAGCAGACCACACGTGCTCGGTACCGTCCTCGGCGTCTTACGGGGCCCGACCGGGCGTTGATCGCCGCGGCACTCGCGGCACCGGCGTTCCTCGCGCTGCTCACGGTGCTCGGCGACGAGTCGCTGTCCTGGGGCGCGAGCCCGCTCCGGTGGCCGGCGTTCAATCTTCTCCCCGCGCTCGCCGTCGGCCTATTGCTGGCGCCGCTCATGCGTCGTCCGGCATCGATGCGTGCGCCACGTTCGGTGAGCGGGCTTCCTGAACGCATCGAGGTGCCGGCGTGAGCGCGATCGAGTACCGCGGCGTGTCGTTCACGTATCCGGATGCGCCGGGCCCGAGCCTCGCCGACGTGGACCTCGACGTCGCCGCCGGCGAGGTGCTCCTCGTCGTGGGGCCGTCGGGATCGGGCAAGAGCACGTTGCTTCGGAGCGCGAATGGTCTGGTGCCGCACGCGACGGGCGGCCGCTTCGCCGGTGAGGTCGTCTCGTTCGGCCGCTCGACCCGCTCGCACCACCCGCGCGAGCTCGCGGATGTCGTCGGCTTCGTGCACCAGGACCCGGAAGCGCAGTTCGTCGTCGATCGGGTCGAGACAGACATTGCGTTCGTGCTCGAGAACCTCGGCCTCGGGCACGAGGCGATGCGCCGCCGCGTCGAGGAGATGCTCGACGCCTTCGGCATCGCGCACCTGCGCGATCGATCTCCTGCCACGCTCTCCGGGGGCGAGCGCCAGCGCTGTGCCATCGCGGGGGCGCTGGCGGCGGCGCCGTCGGCACTGGTGCTCGACGAGCCGACGTCGCAGCTCGACCCGCAGGGCGCCGACGACGTGCTCGCGGCGGTGACGCGCCTCAATGCCGATCTCGGCACGACCGTATTGCTGGCGGAGCATCGGCTCGAGCGGGCCGCGCCACTCGCCGACCGGGCCGTCTTGATCGACAGCGGGCGCGTCGACGTGCCGGGAAGGCCGGGCGCCGTGCTCGCGGGATACGACGGTGCCCCCGCCGTCACACGGCTCGGTCGTCTGCTGGGTTGGGACCCGCCTCCGCTCACCGTTCGCGACGCCCGTCGCTTCGCGGTCACCACGGACCTCGGTTCGGCACCCGAGCCTTCTCCACCACCAGCGCCGGGTGAGCCACTCGTCGGCGCGCGCGACGTGCACGTCGCGCTCGGCGGGCACGAGGTGCTGCACGGAGTCTCGATGGACGTGTCGCGGGGTGAGGTCGTGGCGCTGCTCGGACGCAACGGCGCAGGAAAGACGACCCTGCTGCGTGCGCTTGGTCGGCTCGTCGCACCGGCGCGTGGGAGCGTCGCCGGCGACGGCACCACCGCATACGTTCCCCAGGACCCCAACTCGATGCTCTTCGCACCCACGGTGCGGCGCGAGCTCGCCGAGACGTTGAAGCTGCTGGGTCGCTCGGACGACGGCGTCGTCGACCGGTGGCTCGCAACCCTCGGGCTGGAGTCGGTCGCCGAACGGCACCCGCGCAGCCTCGCCGGCGGCGAGCGCCAGCGTGTCGCCATCGGCGCGGTCGCCGTGGGCGGCGCGGACGTGCTGCTGCTCGACGAGCCGACCAGGGGCATGGACGCGCCCTCCCGACGCGCGCTGCACGACGCCGCGGCGCAGCACGCGTCAGAGGGCGGTGCGGTCGTCCTCGCGACCCACGACGTGGAGCTCGCGGCGCGCTGCGCCACCCGAGCGATCGTTCTCGGCGACGGGGACGTCGTCGCGCAGGGCGACGCCCACACGGTGCTCGCGGGTTCGCTGTTCGCACCGCAGGTCATGCGGGTGTTCCCGCCGTACCTCACGGTGGAGGAAGTCGACGCGGCGGTGAGTCGCGCATGAACCGGGTCCGGCCCGCCCTCCTGTACGTGCTGATGATCGTCGTGGGCGCGGGCGCGTTCTTGTACCCCTTCTGGGTGCCCGGAAGAGTGTTCACGAGTCAGGCCCACGCCGGCGACGCGCCGCTGATCGCGGCGGCAGTCGCAGCCCTGGTCGTCGGAGCAGTCGCGCTCGAGGTGCGTAGGGGCACGATGAACGGCGCCACCGTCGCGATTCTCGGGGTGCTCGCCGCCGTCGGCGGACTGCTGCGTCTCCTCGATCTTCCCGGCGGTGGGAGCGGCGTGTTCTTCATCATCGTCCTGGCCGGCGCCGCGTTCGGCCCGCGCTTCGGCCTGCTGCTCGGGCTGTGCGCGATGGCGGTCGGCGCCATCATCACCGGCGGTGTCGGTCCCTGGCTGCCGTTCCAGATGCTCGCGCTCGGGTGGATGGGCGCGGGGGCGGGACTGTTGGGCCGCGTGACCGCGCGCTTCGAGCCGCGTCTGGAGGTCGTCGCGCTCGCCGCGTACGGGTGGGCGTGGGGGTTCTTGTACGGGGCGATCATGAACCTCTGGTTCTGGCCCTTCCAGCGTGGCGGCCCGCTTTCGTGGCATCCCGGGCTCGGCGTCGTCGAGACACTCCACCGCTACTGGTCGTTCTACGTAACGACGTCGTTCGCGTGGGACGCGGCCGGCGCGCTCACGAACGCTGTCCTCATCCTCGTCACGGGTGCCGCCCTGATGCGCACGCTTCGGCGGTTCGCGCACCGGCTCGAGCCCGCGGTCGTGCTCGATCCGGTGAGCTAGTGCTCCCGTGCTGATCGACAAGTTTCTGCCGACGTACGACGTCATCGAGTACCACGAGATAACGGTCGACGCACCGGTCGACGTCACTTACCGCGCCGTGCGGAACTTCGACCTGGCGCGCTCACCCATCGTGTTGCTGTTGCTGCTCGTGCGCGGGCTGCCGCGCCTGATCACCGGGGGTGGTGCCGCCGTCACGGAGGCTCGCCTCGACCAGCTGATCAAGTCCGGGTTCGTCGTGCTCGCCGAGGAGCCGGGCCACGAGCTCGTCCTCGGCGTGGTCGGGAAGTTCTGGCGGCCGACTAGCGGCATTCACCGGATCGAGCCGGGCGAGTTCACCGGCTTCGACACCGCCGGCTTCGCCAAGGCGGCGTGGAACTTCGTCGTCAAGGAGCGCTCAGGAGGCGGCTCGACCGTCGTCACCGAGACCCGCGTGTTGTCCATCGACGCCGATGCGCGGCGCAACTTCAGGTGGTACTGGCGGCTCGTCGGTCCCTTCAGCGCGCTGATCCGTCGCGTGCTGCTCCGCGGCATCAAGCGCGACGCCGAGGTCGACCGCTGAGCTAAGAGGCGCGGCCCATGGCGGCGCGCGAATCCCACGCCGCGTACAGGCTCGCGTACCGGCCCTCACCGGCGATGAGCTCGTCGTGCGTGCCGAGCTCGGCGACGATCCCGTCGTCGACGACGGCGATGCGGTCGGCCCGCGCCGCTGTCGACAGGCGGTGCGCGACCACGACGACGGTCCGGCCCTCGGTCAGTCGGGTCAGCGCCCGCTCGACGGCGCGCTCGGTTCCCGGGTCGAGGCTCGACGTGGCCTCGTCGAGCACGAGCAAGGCGGGGTCTGCGAGCGCCGCCCGCACCAGCGACACGAGCTGGCGCTCCCCCGCCGACAAGCGCGACCCGCGCTCGCGAACCTCGGTGTCGAGGCCATCGGGAAAGGCATCGAACCGGTCGCGCAGTCCGAGGGCCGAGATCGCGTCGTCGATCTCGGCGTCGGTGGCGTCGAGCTTCCCGACTATGACGTTGTCACGCACGCTGCCCGCGAACAGGAAACCCTCTTGCGGCACGACGACGATCCGTTCCCGCAGCGACTGCAGCGTCGCATCGCGGAGGTCGACGCCGCCGTAGCTGACGTGGCCATCGCGCGGGTCGTAGAAGCGGGCGATGAGCTTGGCCAGGGTCGACTTGCCGGCACCGGTCGGTCCCACCAGAGCGAGGCGCTCTCCCAGCGGCACGTGCAACGAGACGTCGTGGACAACGTCGCGGGCGTCGTACCCGAACGACACGCCCTCGAGGTCGAGCTCCCCCTCCTCCGGGAGGTCGACGGCGCCGGCGCGCTCGGCGATCGACGGACGGGTGTCGAGGAGCTCGAACAGCTTCTGCAGCGCGGCGCCCGCCTGCTGGAGGACGTTGTACAGCTGGCTGAGCTGCTGAATGGGCTCGAACAGGTTGTTGAGGTACAGGACGAAGGCGGCGACCGTACCGATGGTGACGATGTCGTACGACACAAACGCGCCGCCGATGCCGACGATCAAGGCGATGCCTGCCACGCCGGCGAACTCGACGATCGGGAAGTACTTCGCCGAGATGCGGACGGTCTCGAGGTTGGCGTCGTACTGCGCCTCGTTCGTCTCCCGGAAGCGGCTGGTGAATGCTCGCTCGCGGGCGAACGCCTGCACGACGCGCACGCCGGCGAGGCCTTCTTGCAGGTTCGACAGGTTCGCTCCGATGCGGTCACGCACCAGCAGGTAGGCCTTGTTCGACGCCCGCCGGAACCAACGGCTCGCGATCACGACCGGCGGCACGACCACGAGAGTGACCAGTGCGAGCTTCCAGCTCAACAGGAAGATGACGATGATCGCGCCGACGAACAACATGGCGTTCTGCACGAACATGACCAGCCCCAGCTGCACGAGCTCCTGGAGGGCCTCGATGTCGGAGGTCATGCGGGCGACGAGCTTCCCGGTCTTCTCGCGCTCGAAGAAGTCCATCCCGAGCGACATGAGGTGGCGGAACACGTTCGAGCGGAGGTCGCGCAGGAACGTCTCGCCGACGCGCGACACCATGATGATCACGGCGCGCCCGAAGACCAGTCCCAGGAGGGCGGCGCCGAGGTAGAGCACTGCGGCCCGGTTGAGCGCGGATGCGTCGCCGGACCGGAGGCCGTTGTCGATCCCGTACCGGACGAGCGCCGGACCGGCGAGCAGGCAGGCGGTCTGGCCGACGAGCAGCAGCATGGCAACCACGATGCGACGCCGGTACGGGCGCATGAGCTGGGTGAGCCGCCGCACCACCTGCGTCGCGTCGCGCCGGCTCAGCGTGTCCTCGACCGGGTGGCCACCCCACGGTCCCCCGCCGCCGCCCCTCACTGCACCGGCTCCACCGTCACGGCCGCCTCGATGGCAGCGGCCTGGGCGAGCACCTCGCGGTAGCGCTCCGAGGTAGCCAGCAGCTCGTCGTGCGTGCCCTCGGCGACGACGCGGCCTGCGTCGAGAAGGATCACACGGTCGGCGAGGGCGATGGTCGCGGGCCGGTGGGCGATGATCAGCGTGGTGCGGCCCGACATGACCTCGCGCAGCGCGGAGCGGATCTCGTGCTCCTTCGTGGGGTCGACCGATGACGTGGCGTCGTCGAGGATCAGCACACGTGGGTCGGCGAGCACGGCACGCGCGATCGCGAGCCGCTGCCGTTGCCCGCCCGAGAGCGAATAGCCCTGCTCGCCGACGACGGTCTCGTAGCCGTCGGGCATGTTCTCGATGAACTCGTCGGCCCCGGCAAGGCGCGCGGCGCGCCGGACATCCTCCATCGGTGCCTGCGGGTCGGCGAACGCGATGTTGTCGCGCACGGTGTCGGAGAAGAGGAACGTGTCCTCGAAGACGATGCCGATGTTGCGGCGGAGGGCGTGGACCTTGACGTCGCGCACGTCGACCCCGTCGAGCAGCACCCTTCCCTCGTCGACGTCGTAGAAGCGCGGGACGAGCCGGGCGACGGTCGTCTTGCCCGAGCCGGTCGGGCCGACCACGGCAACCGCCTCGCCGCCGCGGATCACGACGTCGAGGTCGGCGAGGATCGGCCGTCCGCCGCGGTATCCGAACCCCACGCCGTCGAAGCGGATCTCTCCGGGCCCGGGCGGCAGGTCGCGCGCCCCGGGCTCGTCGACGACCTCGGGGTCCGTGGCGAGGATCGCGTCCAGCCTCCCGGCCGCCGCCGAGGAGCGTGACGCCTGGGCGACGAGCATCCCGGCCATGCGCAGGGGCCAGATCAGCATTAGGACGTAGGAGTTGAACGCGACGTTGTACCCGAGCTCGAGCTCGCCGTTGAGCACGAGATGGCCGCCGTACCAGAGGATCGCGACCAGCGCGAGCGCAGGAAGGAAGTCGACGAGAGGCAGGAAGCCGGCCCGCAGCCGGGCGGTCTGCAGCGAGCTGGTGCGGACGTCGTCGGCCTCGCTGTCGAGCTGACGGGCCTGGAGCCGTTCGGAACCGAAGCCCTTCACCGCCCGGACGCCGGCCACGCTCTCCTCGACCACGTTCGTGAAGTCTCCGAGCTTCTGCTGGAGCTGGCTCGTGACCGGCTGCATCCGGCGACTGAAGCGAGCCGCGCTGATGTTGAGCAACGGCAAGGCGCCCAGCGCGAGCAGGGTGAGCATGGGGCTCTGTAACGCCATGATCACGACCACGGCAGCGAGCGTCAGCGTGCTCGCGATCGTCAGGGGGATCAGGATGACGACCTGATTGATCTGCAGTATGTCGCTGTTGGCGCGGGCCATGAGCTGGCCCGTCTGCGCCTCGTCATGAAACGCGAAGTGGAGCCGCTGGAGGTGCGCGAACAGGCGCTGGCGGAGGTCGGTCTCGGTCCGGTAGGCGATCCGGAACGCGCTGTACCTCCGGAACCCCGACGACAGCCCCTGGACGACGCCGACGCCGACGATCACCAGGGCGAGCACCAGGATCACGCGGCTGTCGCCCGGGATGATCCCGTTGTCGATGGCGGCGGCGGCGAGCAGCGGGACGGTGACCTTGGCCGCGGTCCACGAGACGCCGGCGAGGACGCCGAGACCGAGCCAGGTCCGTTGGGTCCGGAGGGCGCCTCGGAGAAGCCGCCACCCTGCCCGTCGGACTTCCCGCTCGCGATCCACCAGGTCCCCTTCTGCCGGCGCCCCGCGCCTGCTCGCGCCGGGTGCAGACGGGGACGACCACCAAGATTATCAGCGGGTCTCCGGCGCCCGACACGCGATTGCGGGACTGCGCGCCCGCAGAGGGAAACTTGAGGCATGCAGACGACGCGAGGAGCGCGACGCGTGTCATGGCCGGCCGTGGTCGTCGTTGTCGCGTTCGCGCTCGTGTACGCGTGGTTCGCGTCGGCCTTGCGGCCGTTCACGCATCCGGAAGCCATCGCGGTCGCCCTCCCGATCGTCATGGCCGGCATCGCACTGCTCCGCCGCCCCACGCGGCCCGCGGGCGACGCGGCCGCGACCGGCACGCGCCGCGGCATCTGGGTGTGGCGAGGGCTGCTCGGCGCGTTTTTGGTGTGGGAGCTCGTCTCGTTCCGCTTGTCGCCGAGGGTGGATCACCCGACGATCAGCTCGATCGCCGACGCGGCAATGAGCACGCATCCCGAGAGGTTCGCGGTGTTCGTGGCGTGGCTCGCCGCCGGCTACTGGTTGTTCACCCGATGAGCGCAAGCACGCTCGGATACACAATCTACGCGGCGATCGGCGCCCTCATGCTCCTGTGGGGCGTGTACACGCATCTCCGCCGGCCCCGGTTCGTCACGCTCGACGCCATCGTGGCGCGCATGATGCGCCACCCGTTCTGGCGCTGGGCCGTGTGGGCCGCATGGGCGTTCGTCGGCTGGCAGTCGTTCGTCCGCGGCCGCGGCGCGTTCAAGTAGCTCATTCGAAGAGCTCTGCGAGCAACTCGGCGAGCGCGGCGCGGTCGGTGTCGCGAGTCAGATCGCCGGTGAACACGGCGGCGCGGCCCCCGGCCGCATCGACCTGCCCAGCCAGCGCCCCGGCGGCTTCGGCGTCCGCCCCTGCGACCACGACGGTGGCGCCGTCTCGTGCGACCGCGAGCGCGATGTCGGCACCACCGGGATCCACGACGACCACGCGCCCGGCGAGTGACCGTTCGCCCGTTCGAGCCATCTGCGTGACGCTATAGGTTCGCCGCCGTGGCACGATCGCTGGACCCGCGGCCGGCCCGGTTCGAGCAGGGCGTCGTCGCGCTGGTCCTGCTCGTCGGGTTCACGTTCCAGGTCGAACTGCTCATCCCGGCAGTCACTGCGCTCCTGGCCCTGAGCGGCGCGTTGGGGCCGCGCCGCGCGCCGCTGCCCCGCTTGTATGCCGCGGTGACAGGCGATCGGCTGGAGCCGCCCGAGACGCTGGCCGACGCGCACACCGTGCGGCTCACCGTCACGGTCCAGACCGGCGTGTTGCTCGCGGCCACCCTGCTCGTGTTCCTCGGCGTCGGCGGCCTGGCGTGGTTCATCGCGCTGATCGTCGCGGCCACGTCGGCCTTCGACTCCGCCACCGGCAGCTGGATCGAGGCCCAGCTGTACTGGCGACTCGCCCGCCGCCGGCGACCCTGAAACGCGCTTGATGCGTCAGCGGAACGTCGCGACGAGCCACGCCGTCACGACGCCCAGCACGCCGGTCAGCACCACCACCGCCAACGGGTCGGCGCCGTCGATCGAGCCCGTGCCTACGACCGCGAGCGCGAGCAGCCATCCGTTGCGCACGACGGTGCGGGCCGAGATCGGCGCGTCGGACGCGGCAGCGCCGAAGCACGGGCACGGCGGGCGCCGCCCGCGCGACAAGTTGCCGATCACGGCGCCGGTGAACACGGCGAGCAACCCGAGGGCGACGAACGCCGGGAACGAGGAATACGGCACGGCGATCAGCGCCGCCGCCGTCGCCAGCTCGAGCGCCGGCAGCACGATGACCGACGCGCCGACCAGGGGGCCTGGCACACCGAAGCCCTGCACCTGCGCGCGCATCGCCGGCAGCGCCCGCAGCTTCTGCACCGCCGCGACCACGAATGCGGCCGCGACGACGATGCGGGAAGCGAGCGCGAGCGCGCCCACTAACTGTCGAACTGGCCGTAGCCGCCCCGGTAGAAGATGAGCGGCCCCTCGTCGTTCAGGACGCCGAGCTCGTGCACCAGCCCGACGACGATGAGGTGGTCACCACCCTCGTGCTGGTCCTGAATGGTGCAGTCGATGTACGCGAGCGCATCGTGCAGGATCGGCGAGCCGTTGGCCGACGGGCGCCAGCCGATGCGACTGAAACGATCGGCGCCTCGAGTCGCGAAGACGCGGCAGACGTCCTCCTGGTGCTCGCCGAGGATGTTGACGGTGAACATGCCCGCCGCTTCGATCTTCGGCCATGTCGTCGAGTCCTTCGACGCGCAGAACAACACCAGCGGCGGGTTCAGCGACACCGACGTGAAGGAGTTGGCGGACACACCGATGGGCTCGCCATCACTCAGAGCCGTGATGATCGTCACGCCGGTCGCAAAGTGACCGAGGACCGTCCGGTAGGACGCCTCGTCGGGCGGCATGAGCGTCTCGGCGCTCTCGCCTTCGCTCACCGCGCGAGCGCGTGTTGCAGCTCGACCACAAGACCCTCGCGAGCTGCGAGCACCTCGAGATTGTCCGTGACGCGCTCGGCCTGCGCGCCGGCGTAGAGGTGCATGAGATCCACCTGGTCGTCGGAGTGCGACGGGCAGTGGTGGAACAACGCAAGCCGCTGCGCACCCGCCTCGTGGGCGACGTGCACGGCGTAGTCGATGGTCGAGTGCCCGAAATGACGCTTGTTGTCGAACTCCTCGCACGTGTGCTGCGCGTCGTGGATCAGAAGGTCGACCCCGTCGGCGAGCTCGAGGATGTCGTCGGGGACGAAGTCGTCGCGATCATCCGAGCATCCGGGCCCGTGATCGGAGACGTAGGCGACCGACAGCCCCTCGACGTCGACGCGGAAACCGATCGTCGGGCTCGTGTGCCGCACCCAGCGGGACCGCACCTTGGCGCCGTTGACGGCGAAGTCGTCGGTGCCGGCGCCGTGGAACCGCACGGTGCCGTGGAGCTCGTCGGGGGTGATCGGGAAGTAGGGCTGGGACATGACGCCGGCGAACACGGCGTCGAGCGGGCCCGCCTCCTGCGCCGGCCCGTACACGTCGAGCACCGAGTCTGGTTTCGACATGGGCGCGAAGAACGGCAGGCCCTGGATGTGGTCCCAGTGGAGGTGACTCAGCAGGACGGTCCCGTGGAAGGGCCCGTCGCCGGCGAGCTTCTCCCCGCACGGTCGCAAGCCCGTGCCCATGTCGAAGATGATGGGGTCGTGGCCATCGACCTCGAGCGATGCGCACGACGTGTTGCCGCCGTACCTTCGGTATTGCTCCCCTGCGCAAGGCGTGGACCCACGGACGCCATGGAAGGTGAGATTGATCCCCCCGGGCACGCCACGGAGGATACCGACTCGCGGCCCCTGCACAAACAACGCCCCCGGCCCGGGACCCTCCGGGCCGGCCGAGATCAGCTGAGAACCCGCTTCTTGAACCCGTTGATCCCCAGGTAGAGGAACAGGGCCGCGAATCCCGCGAGCACCAGATACACAGCCGCGAGCGACATGTGATCGGCGGTCGTGAGGGCGGCGCGGAAGCCCTCGCTCATGTAGACGAGCGGGTTCACCAGCACGAGCCATTTGAGCCAGGAGAACCCCCAGATCTTGATCGGGTCCAGCGCTACCCATGAGTAATAGACAGCCCCGAGGAACGTGAGCGGGATCACGACGACGCCGAACATCAACGGCACGGTCCGGGGCTCGAACCGCGTCCCGAACGTGAGGCCGAGCGCCGACGCCGTGATGCACGCCAACGGCGCCAGGGTCAGCAGCACCAGCCAGTTCACGTGGAGGTGCACGTCGTTTGCGGGCACGACCGCCGCGATCGGGAAGACGAGCAGCGCCGCCAGGAGGCCTTGGAGCGCTCCCGATGTCACCTTGCCGAGCGCGACCAGCGACACCGGCAGCGGCGCGAGGACGCGGTCCTCGATCTCCTTGGTGTAACCGAACTCCTGGACCATCGGCAGGGCCACCGACTGGATGCCCTGGAAGAGGATCGTGACGCCGACGACGCCGGCGACGAGCACGGTCGCGAATGCCGACTGGGCGGCGGGGCCACCACCTCCGCCACCGATCCCCTGGCCGATCTTCGGGAACACGTACGTGAACACGAAGACGAGGAGGAACGGTTGGATCAACGTGCGGGGCAGGAACTCGTTCAGCGACTTGCGCAGCACGGTGAAGTCGCGGAGGAGCAACGCCTTGAACGCGGTCCAGCTCGCCGCGGCGGTGCTGCGGCGGGCCGTGGTCAGGCCGAGTACCTCCGCGCCGGGAGTTTCGGTGGCAGTAGCCATCAGTCGCGCAGGTCCTGTCCGGTCAGGTTGATGAACACGGTCTCGAGCGTGGGCTCGGCGAGCGAGAGGTCGGTGACGGTGAAGCCGCCCTGCTCGGCGGCGATGACGACGGCGGGAAGCACGCCTCGCGAGCCGTGCACCCCGAGCTGCACGGTGCTGTCAACCCGCTTGGCGTGTGTCACGCCCGGCACGCGCGCTTCGAGGAGCCCCGCGAGCTCGTCGAGCCGGTCGTCCGCCGACACGGTCACGATCGTGTCGGCACCGACGCTGCGTTTCAGCTCATACGGGCTGTCGAGGGCGAGGATGCGGCCGTGGTCCATGATCGCGACCCGGTCGCACTGCTGGTCGGCCTCTTCCATGTAGTGCGTCGTGAGCAGGATCGTCTGCCCCTCGGTGTGCAGCTCCCTGAGGATGTCCCACAGCGCGATGCGGCCCTGCGGGTCGAGGCCGGCCGTGGGCTCGTCGAGGAAGAGGATCGCCGGCCGGTGCATGACCGCCCGCGCCACCATGAGCCGCTGGGCCATGCCGCCCGACAGCGCCAGCACGTCGGCCGACGCGCGATCGGTGAGCAAGAACCGCTCGAGGAGCCGGGTCGCCTCTTCCTTGGCATCGCGCGAGCTCATCCCGAAGAACTTGCCGTGGAAGTACAGGTTCTCCCACACGTTGAGCGACCGGTCGAGGGTGTTCGTCTGCGGGACGACGCCGATGGCCTGCTTGGCCAGGGCGGGGTGGGCGATCACGTCGACGCCGCCCACGACGGCGCGCCCCTCGGTCGGGATCACCATCGACGTGAGCATCCCGACGGTCGTGGTCTTGCCGGCGCCGTTCGGTCCGAGCAGCCCGAAGATCTCGCCCCGACGCACCGAGAGGTCCAGGTGGTCGACGGCCTTCACGCCCCCCGGGAAGATCTTGGTCAGGCCGTCGGTGCGGATGACCTCGTCGGCGTCGTTGTCGTCGGCCACTTCCCAAGTGTGCCCGTCGGGGCGAGCGGTCCGCACAGCGGGGCCCGCCCGTAGGATTCGGTCCAATGGACCAGCATCGCGTCACCGCCAACGGCATCGACTTCGCGTACCTCGAGGAGGGACCGGCGGACGGGCCGCTCGCGCTGTGCCTCCATGGCTTCCCCGACCACGCGCCGACCTACGAGCGCCTGCTCGGCGACCTCGGCGAGGCCGGCTTCCGCGCCGTGGCGCCGTGGATGCGCGGGTATCACCCGACGGGCCTCGCGCCGGACGCCAACTACCAAGTCGCATCGCTGGCGCTGGACGCGATCGCGCTCGCGGACACGCTTGCGCCGGAGCGGCCCGCCGTGCTCGTCGGCCACGACTGGGGCGCGATGGCGGCGTACACCGCGGTCACGCACGCACCCACGCGCTTCTCACGCCTCGCCAACATGGCGGTGCCGCACGCGGCTGCGTTGGGGCAGCACATTTTCGACCCGGCACAGCTGAAGCGCTCCTGGTACCAGTTCTTCTTCCAGCTCCCGTTCGCGGACGGCGCGGTGCCGATGAACGACTTCGCCGTCATCGACGAGCTGTGGCGCGACTGGTCGCCCGGCTACGAGCCCGACCCCGGCTTCATGGCCGAGCTGAAGAAGACGCTCGGCGCGCCCGGGTCTCTGACGGCCGCGCTCGACTACTACCGGTTCGTCTATGGCACCAAGCAGGCCGACCCCGCGTTGGCCGAGGTGCAGGCGGCCTACGTGCAACCGACACCCGTGCCGACGCTGTACCTCCACGGCACCGACGACGGCGTGATGGGCGCGGACACCGTCGTCGAGGACGAGCTGCGCCCGAACTTCCCCGCCGGCCTCGAGCTCGTGATGGTGCCGGGCACCGGTCACTTCCTCCATCTCGAGGAGCCCGACGTCGTGAACCACCGCATCGTGACGTTCCTGCAGGACTGAGGTTCCGCGCTCGGTCAGGAGCCGCAGCCGGGCGGGCCGATGTAGCGATCCCAGAGGTCGCGTACTTCGGTGGCGCGGTCGGGAAACGCACCCACGAGCTCGTCTCGCAGCTGCGTGGGATCGACGACCCCGAACGCGTGCCGCGCAACGACCGTGCGCAGTGCAGCAATCGTGGCGTCACGGCCCACGGCGTTGGACAGCGCGAAGTAGAAGCCGGGCGCCTGGTCGTAGATCAGCGAGCCGTACTCCTGGGCGGACTTGAAGCCCGTCGTCGGCCGGTCGGCGCACGCGTCGCGCCGTCCCGTACCGAGGCCGGCCCCGATGCCCGCGCACTCACCACCGCCGGCGCCCTGGCGCTGCTCGAGCACGACGCACATCGAGAACTGGGCCAGCGGCTCGTCGACGACCGGGGCGCGGATCGAGTCGTTCCCCACGAGCGCGTGCCACCACTCGTGAGCCAGTTCGTGGGCGAGGGCCAGTGATCCCTCGCCCGCGGAGCCTCCGCCGATACCGGCGACCCAGACGGTGCCGGGCCACTCCATGCCCCCCACGTCGGCGCCGAGCGGCGCCGCCACCACGTCGATCTCCGCCCACGGGTACGGCGCGTAGAGGTCGGCCAGGGTCTGGAGGTCGGCGGCGGCCTCGGGGGCGACGCTGTCGAGATCGAGCCCGGCGGCGCCCGTCACGCGCACGGTCACGTCGCCGGCCGCCGTCGTTGCGCTGCGCAGACCGCGTCCCACGGCGAACGCGAGGTCGCGTAGGCCGACGCCCGACTCGGTCACGGTCGCGCGCCGGCCGTCGTCGCTGCGATCCGCGGTGACGCCACCGCTCACGACCTCGTATCCCGTCGGCACCTGGAGGCGCGCAGTGATCGCGCCGGCGGCGAAGTTGCCGATGTCGCCGAAGCCGGAGAGCGCAGGATCGGCATCGGCGCCGGGCGGGAGCCAGAGGGGGAACCAGTGGCCGAGCAGGGTGAAGTCACGCGTTCGCGAGAGGACCCCGATGGTCTCCTGCGACAGAGGGCGGCCGGTCGTCGAGCCCTGCCGCGGGACACGATACGAGAACCGGAGTCCTACATCGACGGAGCGCGGGGCACCGCGCTTCACCGGGACGCGTAGCAGCGCCCGGTCCACCTCGGGTTGCACCTTCTTGTTGTTCACGGTCACGTCGCGGACGCGCAGTCCGGCGCGAAGAGCGGGCAGTCCGGCGAGCACCCGGAACTCCAGCTTGTCGTCATCGGCGCGCACCCGAGCGTGCATGCGCCCGGCCACGTTCCCCGTGTCGGGATCCAGCGTGGCGCTCACCGCGTAGCGCGGCGCGCCTTTGAGCGACGCCGTCTCGAGCATCGCCCGACCGCCGGCCGACAACGAGGGTGACGCCGGATCGACGGACGGGAGCTCGGGCAGTGAGGGCGGCGCCGCAGCGGGGCGCGTGGGTGCCTCGGTCGCACCTGCAATGGACGCCGGCGTGAGTGCCGCGCCGGTTGTGACGAACGCGACCGCGACGAGCAAGCGCGCGATCCGACCCATGGATGGAGTCTGACAGACGCCTCGAGCGCGGCAGCCGCGCGTCAGTCGATCAGGCGGTCGTGCGCTCCGGCCCGGCGGCGCGTGCCTCGTCGACATGCGCCAGCGCGTCGCGCAGCTGCTTGATCCAGTCGCCCTCGTGCTCGCGCACGAGTTGCACGCACCACGCGAGCGCCTCGCTTCGGCTGCGTGCGACGTTGGACTCGACGAGCGTGTCGAGGACCGAGCGCTCGGGCATGCGCAGCCGCGTCATGACCGGGATGCTGAGCGTCGTGAAGACCACACGCTCTCCGCCGCATTCCGCTCCCCACGCGACCTTGCGGCCGAACTTGCCCTCGGCCTGGTCGGCGATGCGCATGCGGTGCTGGCGGGTGTCCTCCCGGAACGACTCGATGCGGGCCCGCCGGGCCGCCGCCTGCGTCTCCTCGTCGGCCCCCTTGGCCTGCTCCGGCTCCGGGAGCGGCCCGATGACGAGGATCTCGTCCCGGTCGTACAGGACCTCGGGCGGGCCCGAGAACCAGTCATCCGGCAGGCGTCCGACGAACCATCCCAGGGTCTTGCTCGTCACGTTTTTCATGGATTACAAGATTACACAATTCGCTCCCGAATGCCAGCCGCCACCGCCGCCATCTGGGCGTCGCTCTCGTACTTGGTGCGGGGCCAGAAGAAGCCACGCAGGCCGTCCTTGCGCTTCCGGGGCACCACGTGGACGTGGAGGTGGGGGACGCTCTGGCTCACGACGTTGTTCTCGGCCACGAACGACCCCTCGGCCTCCATCGCCGCCGTGACCGCCGCCGTCACCCGCTGCACCTCGAGGAAGAAGGGGCCGACGAACGGGGCGGGCACGTCGAGGAGGGTCTCGAGGTGCTCCCGAGGCAGGACCAGCGTGTGGCCCGGAAACAGCGGTCGGTGGTCGAGGAACGCCACCACGTCGTCGGTCTCGAGGACGAAGTGGGCGGGGACGTCACCCGCGAGGATCTGGCAGAACTTGCAGCCGCGGGTCGGGGTCACTCCGGCGACGTGTACGGGCGCTCACGGGGCTTGGCCGCTTCGCGCTTCGGCACCATCACCTTGCGCCGGAAGAAGCAGACCTCTTCGCCTCGCTGGTTGAAGCCGCGGGTCTCGACCGCGACGACGCCCCGATCCAGTTTGCTCGACGACTCCTTCTTGTCGAGCACTTTGGTCTCGGCGTAGATGGTGTCGCCGTGGAAGGTCGGCA
>JALZAA010000004.1 GCA_030948625.1 Actinomycetota bacterium | reverse complement strand
CGCTCGACGCCGTCGCCTGAATGCCCGCTCTCACGATCTTCCCCATCGAGGGCGTGCCCGAGGTCCGCCGCGGCGACGTGCTCGCCGAGCTGCTCGTCTCGGCCGCGCGGGCGCAGGAGACGCCGCTCGAGGACCGCGACTGCGTCGTCGTGACGCAGAAGATCGTGTCGAAGGCGGAAGGGCGCGTCGTCCCGCTCGACCCGTCGGATCCAACCGCCCGTCGGGCTCTCGTCGAGTCGGAGTCCGTGCGCGTGCTGCGCCGTCGTGGTGACCTGATCATCAGCGAGACCGCGCACGGGTTCGTATGCGCAAACGCCGGTGTCGACCTGTCGAACGTCGACGACGGCCAGGCCGCGCTGCTCCCCGTGGACCCGGACCGGTCGGCTCGGCGCATCCGGGACGGCATCCGCGCCGTTGCCGGCGTAGAAGTCGCCGTCGTCGTGTCCGACACGTTCGGACGGGCGTGGCGCATGGGCCTCACCGACGTGGCAATCGGCGCATCCGGGCTGGCCGCGGTCGTCGACCTGCGCGGCGAGCACGACGCCGCCGGCCGCGAGCTGCAGGTGACCGAGGTCGCTCTCGCCGACGAGATCGCCGGCGCCGCCGAGCTGGTCAAGGGCAAGGCGGCGCAGCTTCCCGCCGCCGTCGTGCGCGGCCTCGACCCGGCCTGGTTCCGCGAGGGCTCGGCCCGCGAGCTCGTGCGACCGCCCGGCGAAGACCTTTTCCGCTGATGTCCGGTGCGGCTCCCGCGTTCATCGAAGCGCGGCGGTCGATACGTTCGTTCCGCCCTGAGCCGGTCACACGTGCGGAGCTCGAACGCTTGGTCGAGGCGGCATGCCTCGCGCCCGCTCCCCATCATTCGCGCCCGTGGCGCTGGGTCACCGTCGACTCGGGCGACGCCAAGGCTGCCCTCGCGGATGGGATGGGCGCGCGATGGCGCGAAGACCTCGCACGTGACGGCGTGCCGGCCGGCCGCATCGACGAGCTCGTGGCGGCATCGCGCACCAAGCTGACGGGCGCGCCGGCACTCGTCATCGGCTGCCTCACGTGGGAAGGACTCGATCGCTATCCCGACGAGGCCCGCCAGCGGGCGGAGTGGGGCATGGCGCTGCTCTCGCTCGGCGCGGCGGTCGAGAACCTCATGCTCGCGGCGACGGACGCCGGCTTGGCGTCGTGCTGGGTCGCGGCGCCGATCTTCTGTCCCGACGAGGCGCGCGACGCTCTCTCGCTCCCCGTCGACTGGCGCCCCCACGCGCTCGTCCTCGTGGGTCGGCCCGACCCCGCGTACCAAACGCGGACCCGGCCGCCGGTACCCCTCGACGATCTGCGTACGTTTCGCTGAGTCGCGGTCCGGATGTGAGCGGTTACCGGCGAGCGCCGACGGGCACGTCGCGGAACCACTCCAACGTCCGCTGCAGCCCTTCGCCGAGATCGGTCCACGGCTTCCAGCCGAGGTGGATCGCGGCTCGACCCGGGTCGAGCGCGGAGCGTTGCAGCTCTCCCGGCCGCGGCATGGCGTATCGCGCCGGCTCCTCGAAGCCGGCGAGCTGCGCCATCGTGTCGTAGAGCTCTTGGACGGAGGTCTCCACGCCCGTCCCGATGTTCACGACCAGTCCGCCCGCCTTGTCGGCCGCCCGCACGAACGCGTCGACCACGTCGTCGACGTACACGAAATCGCGGGTCTGGTCGCCGTCGCCGAAGATGGTCGGCCGTTCCGGTGCGAGAAGCTGCCCGGCGAAGATCGAGACGACTCCCGCTTCGCCGTGCGGATCCTGACGGGGCCCGTACACGTTGGCGAGCGCGAGCACCGTGTACTCGAGCCCGTGGATCTCGCGGTAGTAGTGGAGGTAGTCGCTGCTCGCCTTCTTGGCGACGCCGTACGGGGATGCCGGCGCCTGTGGATGCGTCTCACGAACCGGGACGTGCTCGGGTGTGCCGTACAGCGTCCCGCCCGACCCGGCGAAGATGACCTTGCGCACGCCCGCTTCGACCGCGCCCTCGAAAACGTTGAGCGATCCGAGGATGTTCACCTCGGCGTCGAAGTTCGGACGGGCGACGGATTCGCGCACCGACGTCTGCGCCGCGAGGTGAAAGATCATGTCGGGGCGGCGACGCGCGATCAGGTCGCCGATCGCGGGAACGCGGATGTCGAGCCGGTGGAACGTGAACCGGTGGTCGCGGCGCTTACGCGCGTCGGCGAGATTCCCGAGTGTGCCCGTCGAGAGGTCGTCGACCGCGTCGACCTCCCAATCCTCGGCGAGCAGTCGATCGACGAGCGTCGAGCCGACGAACCCGGCGCCGCCGGTTACGAGCGCTCTCATGGTGACAACGGGACGCGGGCGGGGACCCGTGCGCCGGACAACTTCGCGCCCGCGGAAACGGTCGCCGACGCGCCGATGATCGTGTGGTCGCGAGCCGCCGCTCCGGCCTCGAGTGCAGCATTCGGGCCGACGACGGCGTCGACCGCTTGCGCGTCGGCTTCGAGTCGGGCGCCGTCGAGCATCACCGAACGCACCACGCGGCCCCCGCGGCCGACGTCGCATCCGGGACCGAGCACGGCCTGGACCACGCGCGCGCCGGCGGCGACCGTCGAGCCCTCGCCGAGCAGCACCGGTGGCTCGACCAGCGCGTCGGTGGCGATCGAGACGTCTCCCTGCTTCCAGATTCCCGGCGCCACCTCGACGGCACCCCGCGCCGGGGGCGTGCCGAGCTCGCGGTCGACCACATCGGTGTTGGCGTCGATGTACTTCCCGGGAGTGCCGATGTCGATCCAGTACGCGTCACTCTGGAACGCGAGCAGGCGGCCGCGGCGATCCAGCATGCGCGGGAACGTCTCACGTTCGATCGAGACCGTCAAACGGGGCGGGATGCGCTCGAGCACCGACGGCTCGAGCACGTACGTGCCCGCGTTGATCCAGTGGCTCGGCGCCTTCTCGCGAGGCGGCTTCTCGACGAACGCGATCACCTCGCCGTCGGATCGGGTCGGAACCACTCCGAACGCCGACGGGTCGGC
>JALZAA010000473.1 GCA_030948625.1 Actinomycetota bacterium | reverse complement strand
TCTGGCTGCGCGGCCGACTCGATGTCGTGCTCCTGCTCGTCGCCGGCGTCATCACCGCCGTCTTCGTGTGGACCGGCGGGTTGGAGCCGAACCCCAAGGCCCACGACCAGAGCATCGCGAGCTCCTTTTATCTCCTGGTGGCGCCGTGGGCGCTGTGGCTCGGCGGCGCCCTCCTCGCCGCTCGCGGGTTCCTCGGGCTGAGCGGATGGCTCAGTCAGAAGACGACGCTGCAGGACTTCCGCCGGCATTTCGTCCGCCGATCGCTCCTTCGCAGCGTCGTCCGTCGGCCCCGCGCGGTGGCGTCCGGCATCGTGGCGCTCAGCCTTGCTGTGGCATTCGGCGTGAGCCTCGCGATCTTCGTCGCCACGTTCCACGATCAGCAGCGCGCCGACGCGCGCTTCGTGACCGGCGCCGACGTGCGCGTGACGCCCAGCCTCGGCGAGGCGCTTCCCGCCGACATCGGCCAGCGCCTCCACGTCAACGGAGTGCGCGCGATCAGCCCCGTCGCCCAAGTCCCCGATGTCCTCGTCGGCAGCGACAAGCTGCTCTTCGCCGCCGTCGAGCCGCGCACGTTCCCGCAAGTCGCATCGCTCGACCCGGGCTTCTTCACCGACACCACGCCCAGCGAGGCGATGGCGGCGCTCGCGCGCGATCCCCATGCCGTGCTCGTCGACAAGGAGACGGCGCAGAGCTTCAACTTCAACAAGGGCGACACGATCAAGGTGCAGCTGCCGAGCCCCGCACTCGGTCAGCCGACCTTGGTCAGCCTGCGCGTCGTAGGCACGCTGATCCAGTTCCCCAGCTTCCCGCTCGGCCTAGATTTTGTCGGGAACCTCACCATGTACCAGCAGGAGACCGGAACCACGACGCCGTCGTACTTCCTCGCGCGCACGGACGGCACTCCGGGCACGAACACCGAAGTCGCAAGCTCGCTCCAGTCCGCGCTCGGCCCGGGCGGCTCGCTCCGCGTCGACACGACCGGAAAGACTGCGAACAAGGACCAGACATCGCTTGCCGGATTGAGCCTCACCGGGCTCGGCCGCGTCGAAGGCCTCTACACGCTGCTCATCTCGAGCCTCGCGATCATCCTCTTCGTCGTCGCCCTCCTGGTCCAGCGCAACTCGGAGCGCGCAGTGATGCGCGCAATCGGGCTGGGACGGCGGCGTCTCCACGCCGTGCTCCTCGGCGAAGCGGCCTTCGTGCTCGTCACGAGCGTCGCAATCGGCCTCGCCGTTGGCGTACCCATGGCGTATCTGTTCGTCCAGATCCTCCGGCGCGTCTCCATCGTGCCGCCCACTTCACTCTCGTTCCCACTGTCCGAAGTGGCGCTGCTCGCGGGTCTCCTCGTCGTGACGATCGGGCTCGCTGCAGCGATCATCTCGGCTGCGATACGCCGCATCCGCCTCGTCGAGTTTCTGCGCGCGGAATGAGACGAATTGCCGTGGCCTTCTACCTTCAAGCTGGAATCGCGACTACAGAACGGAGCACGTGATGCCGTGTGCGCTCGAGGCGATGGAGCTCTATCGCTTCTACCACGCAGGCGACGAAGAGACGCTCGCGCTTCGGGGCGTGTCGCTGTGCGTGAATGCGGGCGAGATGGTCGCCGTCACGGGACCCTCCGGTTCGGGGAAGTCGACGCTCATCGCGTGCCTCGCAGGATTGGACGAGCCCGATGGTGGCATGGTCCGCGTCGAGGACCGTCCGATGTCACGCAGGCCGGAGATCGAACGCGCCAGATTGCGGGCGCAGCGAGTCGGCGTGCTGTTCCAGTCGGCGAACCTGGTCGAGCACCTCACGGTCACGCAGAACGTGCGGGTTGCTCAACAACTCGCGGGACGCGTCGACCGCGATCGGATCGCGGCGCTGTTGGACGCAGTGCGGCTGACCGGCCGGGCGCACGCGCGTCCGTCGCAGCTCTCGGGCGGCGAGACGGCACGAGCGGGTTTGGCGGTGGCGCTCGCGAACAACCCCGCCATCCTGCTCGCGGACGAGCCGACGGGCGAGCTCGACAGCGTGAACGAAGGACTCGTGGTCGACCTGCTCACCGATCTCGTCGAGACGGGATCGGCGGTCGTCGTCGTGACACACAACGACGCGGTCGCGGCGAGAGCGGATCGCATCGTCGCCCTCGAGGACGGACGGTTGGCGGCATGACCTCGGACCTTGTGGTGCGTTGCGTCGACGTGGGCCGTACGTACGGCAGCGGAGACACCGCAGTTGTTGCCGTTCAGGGCGTCACGTGCGAGGTCGGCCGCGGCGGTCGCGTCGCGATCGTCGGCCCTTCCGGCTCGGGGAAGTCCACGCTGCTCCACCTCATGGCCGGGCTCGACGACCCCACGAGCGGGGCCGTCACGTGGCCCGCCCTGGGCGACAAGGCCGCCTTGCGCCCGCGGCTGGTGGGCGTCGTGTTCCAGGGGCCCAGTCTCCTGCCGCCGCTCAACGTCGAAGAGAACGTGGCGCTCCCGTTGACGCTGGCCGGCACGGCGCCGGGGCCGGCGGCCGAGGCCGCTCGATCGGCTCTGGCCCAGCTCGACCTCGACGGCCTCGCCGACCGTCTGCCGGAAGAGCTCTCCGGCGGCCAGTCGCAGCGCGTCGCCGTCGCCCGCGTGCTCGCGGCGCGCCCGCCACTCATCCTCGCCGACGAGCCGACTGGGCAGCTCGACCACGTCGCCGGCGCGCTCGTCGTGGACGTGTTGCTGGCGGCGGCCGACGAGACCGGCGCCACCCTGATCGTGAGCACCCATGACGCCGCGGTGGCGGACCGGCTGGCGAGTCAATGGCAGATCGCCGACGGTGAGCTCGTCGGCGCCGACACGCGGGAGACGTCGTGTTCAGCCTGACGTGGGTCCGAGGACTCGTCAGCCGGCGCCGCGGGAGGCTCGGGGCGACGGCAGTCGGCGTCGCGATCGCGGTCGCGCTGCTCGCCTCGATCGGGCTGTTCCTCTCTGCGTCGAAGGCCACGATGACGGCACGCGCCACAGCGCGTGTCCCGGTCGACTGGCAGGTGGAGGCCCAACCGGGCGCCGATCCCGCCGCCGTGCTCGACACGACCGCGAAGGCGTCGGGAGTCAAGGCTGCGCTTCCGGTCGGGTTCGCGAGCACCCAGAGTCTCAGCGCGAGCGCAGGAGGGTCGGC
>JALZAA010000457.1 GCA_030948625.1 Actinomycetota bacterium | reverse complement strand
TCATCACCCTGAAGCTCGCGGAGTCGAAGCAGGTCGGCCCCGATGGCGTCGTCATCCTCACGTATCAGCGGGCCGACGCCCGATAACAGCGCGAAGGCCGGGAGAGCCGGTCGCGATCGCCCACCGGCGGCCGGGTCGACGTAGATGTCGAGGCTCGCGTGCCGGTAGTCCGGCTCCTCCTCGGCCTCGTACTGGATCCATCCGACCACGTGGTTCTCGAGCTCGATCACATACGCGACCGAGTCGGGCTCGTCGAAATCCGTCTCGACTTCGGCGATCATGTCGTCTCCGCCTCGCCAGTGCCGGTGGACCTCCGGCGTCCGACGGATCCGCACGAGCTCCGGAATGTCGGACCTGTCGGCAGGCCGCAGCGTCACGGACGCGCCTGCAGCGTGGTCATTCAGTTGATGCCGTCGTGGAGCACCGAGACGATGACACGCATGATCAGCACGACGCTGCAGAACAAGCTGAAGTAACCGAAGAACTCGTACAGCGTCGTGTCGCCGGCGAAGGGTGGTCCACCGCCGACGCCGAGGAGCATGACCCCGATCACGCCGACCACTCCCCCGGTGAGCGCGAGCACGGTGCGGTTCACGAGCTTTGTGATGAGGCGCTCGTCGTGCGTCGAGAACAGCCAGACGTTGCGAGTGAACCCCTTCGAAACCGGATCGCGCTGGCTCGCGATGGCGAGCGACAGCGCAACGCCGGCGATCCAGCCGAGGACACCGGAGGCCACCGTCGTGGTCCAGGAGCGACGGACGCCGAGCAGGCGCCCGACGATCCAGGCGAGGACGAGCACACCCGGCAGCGCAAGAAACACCGAGAGGTTGATCAGGTCGCCCAGGTCCTCCGCACCCAGAATCATCGTGCTCTGTTCTCCGTGGCCGAGACTCCGAGTCAGGTCAGCTCTTCGACATCGAGCTCACCGTCGGTGTGCTTGGCGCGCAGCACCTTCTTGTCGAACTTGCCGACGCTCGTCTTGGGCACCTCGTCGATGAACGCCCAGCGTTCGGGAACCTGCCACTTGGCGACCTTGTCGGCGAGGAACGCCCGCATGACGGCCGCGTCCGCCGACGAGCCCGCTGCACGCACGATGCACGCCAGCGGACGCTCCTCCCACTTCGGATCGGGAACGCCGATGACCGCCGCCTCGACGACGTCCGGGTGAGCCATGAGGTGGTTCTCGAGCTCGACCGACGAGATCCACTCGCCACCCGACTTGATGACGTCCTTGGCGCGGTCGGTGATCTGGATGAACCCGTTGGGGTCGACGCTCCCGACGTCGCCGGTCCGCAGCCACCCGTTGTCGAACTTGTCGCTCGCGGGATCCAGGTAGTAGCTGGCCGTAACCCAGGGGCCGCGCACTTCGATCTCGCCTACGGCGTCGCCGTCCCACGGCAGCGCGTTGTCGGCGTCGTCGACGATGCGGATCTCGACGCCGCTGAGCACGCGGCCCGCCTTGGCTCGCCAGTCCATCTCGTCCGGCGTGCCCTGCTCGACGCCTCGCGGCGGGTACGCCATCGCCGCCAGCGGGCTGGTCTCGGTCATGCCCCAGCCCTGGATGATGCGGACGCCGTGGTCACTCTCGAACCGCTCCATCAAGCTGCGCGGGACGGCCGACCCGCCGCAGACGACGAGGCGGAAGGAGCTCATGTCCACCGGGTGCTCCTGCGTATAGCGGTGGAGGTCGGACCAGATCGTGGGGACGGCGCCCGCCACCGTGGGCCGCTCGGATTCGATGAGCTTCGCGAGCGGTTCGGCCTGGAGAAAGCGGTCCGGCATCACGAAGGCCGCGCCCCCGTACCACGCTGCGTACGGCAGACCCCACGAGTTGGCATGGAACATCGGCACGACGGGCAGCACCCGGTCGTGCTCGGTGAGCCCGACGGCGAAGCCGGCGTTGACGCTCATCGAGTGCAGCACCGTCGACCGGTGCGAGTACACGACCCCCTTCGGGTTCCCAGTTGTCCCGCTCGTGTAACACATGGCAGCGGCGGCGCGTTCGTCGACCTCGGGCCATGTGATCTCGCCGTCCTCGGCCGCCAGCAGGTCGTCGTACCGGAGCACGTCGGCGCCGGCCGCCGCGTCGGCCAGCGCTGACGCGTCGCCTGCGCCGACCACGATGTAGTGCTCGACGGTCTTGAGGTCGGGAGCGACTCGGGCGAGCAGCGGCACCAGGCTGTCGTCGACGATCACGACGCGGTCCTCGGCGTGGTTGGCCACATACGTGAGCAGCTCTGGGAAGAGCCGGATGTTCAGCGTGTGGAGCACCGCGCCCATCGTCGGGATGGCGAGGTATGCCTCGAGGTGCTCCTGGTTATTCCATTGGAAGGTGGCGACCCGATCGCCGTCCTCGATCCCAAGTCGGCGCAGCGCGCCGGCGAGGCGGTCCACCCGTCGTCCGACCTCGGCGAACGTGGCGCGCCGACAGCCGTCGCCCTCGAACGTCACAACCTCGCTGTCACCGAAGACATTGCGGCCGTGGCGCAGGATCATCCCGATGGTCAGCGGGAAGTCCTGCATGGTGCTCTCGAGCATTGGTCCCCCCAAGTTCTCACTTGTGTTCGCCGTGGTCACCAACCGAGGATGACACCGACGATCAGGCCGAGCACGAGCAGCCCGCCGGCGCGGCGCGTGTGAATGAAGGCCAGCGCCGCGTACCACAGGGGCCAGACCGGGAATCCTTCCGGCGGTTCGGACGGCTTCGGCTCCGAGAACGGCGTCCAGATCGTGACGAGCTTCGGCAGCGCGAACACCACGAGCAGCGCCGCGATCGGCAACGTTCCCAAGCCGACCAGCAGCGCGACGAGCACGTAGAACGACACCATCATTCCCTGCGTCAGCCGGCGCGCGGCGCGCTCCCCCAAGAGCACGGGGAGGGTGTGAGTGCCGTCGCGGGCGTCCCACGGGATTTTGTCGATGTGCTTGCCCATCAGCACCGCCGTGCAGAGCAGCGCATACGGCAGCGAGGCGAACACGACCGAGATGGGGAGATGGCCGGTGGCCGCGTAGTACGTCCCGCCGACCATGAGCGGGCCCCACACGACCAGCACGGTCGGCTCACCGAGCCCGTGCTTCTTCAACCGCAGCGGCGGCGCCGTGTACGCGAACGACAAGAGGAACCCGCCCAGCGCGAACGCGACGACGGGCCAACCACGCGACACGAACAGCACCACGAGGATCAAGAGGTCGGCTGCGTTGACCACCGCCGCGGCCGCGAGCAGCCCGCGCCGTGTGATGCTCCCGGACAGCACCGGATGCGGTGCGTACAGCGCTCGCGGGTAGGTCTCCGAGTCGACTCCGACTTCGAGGTCGAACAGGTCGTTCATCAGGTTGTTCGCGCAATGGGCGAGCACCAGCCCCGCCGCGGCGAGGGCGAACAGCCACCAGTTGATGCTCGCGTCGGCGAACGCCGCAAGAAGACCGGCAATAGCGGCGGACGTGATCGTCATCGGAAGCACCGACGCTCGCGTCAGCACCAGCCATCGGGACACCGGGTCGACGCGCCCTGGCGGCGGGTTGCTCGTGCGCAGCACGTAGCGCCAATTGCGCAGGAGCGACGATCGCGGCGCGACGTCCGGCGAAGGAACGCGATCGCCCACGTCAGTCACAGGTTGCAGGCTACCTGGGTGTCGCGTTTATGTCCGTGGCTGTGTGGCAGACTCCGGCCCGGCAAGTTCGAGGCAGGAATGTAAGGAGCGCTCCATGACGAACACACCGCCGACCGGCAACCCGGCCGAACCGACGCGACCGATTCCGATGACACCGACGCAACCGCCGCCGGCAGCGCCCGGCCCACCGCCGGGGCCCCCGTCCGGCCCTCCGGCGACGCCGGCTCCCGCGCCCGGCGCGCCGCCGCGCAAGTCGGGCGGCGGTCTGCTGCTGATCGGCTTCATCGCCGTCAGCGTGCTGCTGATCGTCGCGCTGGTGTTCGCGATCTTCAGCTTCGTCGGAAAGAGCGACGAGTCCGACAAGAAGGACAAAGCGCAGAAAGAGCTGACGTCCGCGAAGAAGCAGCTCGCGGACACAAAGGCGCAGCTCGGCACGTCCGAGGCCGCCGGAGGACTCCTCGGTGATCTGCTCACGACGGGCGCCAAGTCGGCCGACGACCTGAAGGCGTGCGCCGACTCAGCTCGTCAGCTGCGGAGCAACATCGTCGCGGCGCTGAACGCCGTCCAGGCCGGCGGCAGCATCAATCCCCTGGTCGACGGCATCAACACCCAGATCACGGACAACGACACGAAGTGCGGCACATCCGACACCAGCTACCAGGGCTTCCTCGATGCTCTGCGCAAGCTGCAGACCGGGAGTCGCTGACCCACTTCTTTGATGACGCTGCGGCGGCCGGCCCTGATGGGTCAGCCGCCGTAGCTCATCCTGGTGTCTTCCATCCTCAGGACTGGCGTCGCTTCGTCCTTCTGGAAGGCGGCGTCGACGATCTCACCGAGGAAGAGGCTGTGGGAGCCGGCGTCGACGGTCGAATGGACGGTGCAGTCGACGTAGGCGACCGCCTGCTCGAGCACCGGCGCCCCTGACACGCCGTCATGGAACGCGAAGCCGTTCAGCGTTCGCGCCTCCGTGTCGACGTCGACCGGTTTCGTGAACTTCCGGACGATCGCGCGGTCTTCGCGATCCACGATGTTCAGGCAGAACACTCCGCCCTCGGAGATGAGCTCGTGCGTGAAGGCGTCCTTCTCGACGCTGACGGCGAGCAACTTGGGATCGAAGCCGAGCTGCGTCGCCCAGTTGCACGTCATGCCGTTCCGGCGCTCGCCGGACCTGCTGCCGATGATGTAGAGCCCCGACGGCATGGTCCACAAGACACGCCTGCGGAGCCGGTCGTACTCTTCGGGGTCGGCACCGGCGGGGAACGGACCAACAGGGTCGGTTTTGAGCATGGCGTGAGGCTACTTGGGGGGAACCAATGACCGACTATGCGCAGACGTACCGTGCACTCCGCGGCCGGGTCAGCGACCTCGTGCGTGACGCCGACGAGGAGCAGCTCGAACGCCTCGCGCCGGCGGCGCCGGAATGGCGAGTGCGCGACCTCGTCGCCCACCTGAGCGGCATCACCGCCGACATCAACGCCGGGAACCTCGATGGCGTCGCGACGGACGCGTGGACGGCGCGCCAAGTCGACACGCGCCGCGACTGGGACATCGCCCGTGTTCTCGACGAGTGGGACACGGAAGGCGCGAAGATCGAAGCTGTCATGTCGAGCTTGCCGGAGATCGCGGTCGAGCAGATGACGATGGACGCGGCAACGCACGAGCACGACATTCGCGGCGCACTCGCCACCCCGGGCAGCCGGGACTCGGACGCCATCGACATCGGATTCGATTTCGGCGTGCAGATCGTGGCCGGGACGGTCGACCAGGCCGACGCGGTCCTCTGCATCGAGACCGAGGCCGGCTCGCGCACGGTCGGTGGCGGCGCCCGTCAGATCGGGGTGCGCGCGGGCCGGTTCGAGCTGGTCCGGGCGATGACGGGGCGTCGAAGCGTCGACCAGATGCGTGACTTCGACTGGGATGGCGAGGCCGCACCCGAGCTCCTCGTGCTCCCCATCTTCACCCCGCGGCCCTCGCCCCTGGTCGAGTAGGCGCCGAGCGGTACGCCCTCACGAGGGGCGCGGGGGCGGGAACGCCTCGTTCGACTCGATCAGGGCCTTGGCGGAGTCGAGGTCCTCGTCGAAGACCATGACGCGGAAGCCGTCGAGCAAGCCGAAATGCGGCGCCCACCCTTCGGCGTCTCCGTACTTCGCCATGGCTCCGATGCCATTGGCCTCCAGCAGAGCCAGCGCGGCGTCGGCCTCGAAGCGCGAGGGGAAGTTGGCGACCTCGACGATCCGGCCATCGGGCCGGGGATGGTGCGGCACATTTGCACGGTACCGGGCTCCGTTACCGTGAAAGCCGTGGCGCTGCCCCGCTCGCTCGCCCCGCTGCGGCACCGTTCGTTCGCGCTGCTGTGGGCAGGCGCGTTCGCGTCGAACATCGGCACATGGATGGAGACCGTCGCCGTCGGCATCCTCGTCACGACCGCGACCGGGCAAGCAGCATGGACGGGCCTGGTTGCGGCGGCGGCGTTCGTCCCGAACGCCGTGCTCGGACCGCTCGGCGGCGCGCTGGCCGACCGGCTTCCCCGCAAGCGCGTGCTCATCACGACGACCGCGGTCCAAACCGCCCTCGCCGGGACGCTCACGTTGCTGGCGGCGACCGACACCGCGCGGCCGGGTCTGGTCGCGCTGATCGTGTTGGGCGCAGGCTGCGCGATGGCGCTCGGCTTCCCGGCCTACCAGGCGCTGCTGCCGGACCTCGTGCCGCGCGACGAGCTCCCCGGTGCGGTGGCCCTGTCGTCGGCGCAATGGAACCTCGGTCGAGTGATCGGTCCCGCGCTCGCCGGCGTCGTGGTCGGAGTAGGTGGGTTCGAGTGGGCGTTCGGCATCAACACGGTGAGCTTCTTGGCCGTGATCGTGGTCGTCGCTTCGCTGCATCTGCCGCCGCCGGCGCCGGTGCGGGAGGCGTCGATCGTCGCTGCGATCCGTGCCGGCGCCCGTTTCGCACTCAACGAGCCCGGGCTGCGAGTAGTGATCGCGTACATGGCGCTGAACTCGTTGCTCGCCGCGCCGTTCATCGCGCTCGTCCCGGCGGTGGCGCTGAAGGTCTTCGGCAACGAGGACTTCGGCACGTCGGCGCTCGTGACCGCACAGGGCGTCGGCGCCGTGCTGATGGGACTGTCGCTCGGCCAGCTGTTCGAGCGCTTCGGGAGCCGGCGCGTGCTGTTCGGCGTCCTCGGCGGCCTGCCGCTCGCGCTCGTCGCCTACGCGCTGGCGCCCAACCTGGCCGTCGGGGTCGTCACGATCTTCCTCGTCGGATTCCTCTACCTCGGCGCGCTGTCGAGCTTCGTGACCATCGCGCAACTACGCGCCCCGGCGGAGTTACGTGGCCGCGTCATGAGCCTGCTCATGGTCCTCCTCGGCGCGCTCTACCCCCTCGGCTGCGTGCTGCAGGGCGCGATCGCCGACCGCGTCGGACTCCGCGCGACGACCGCGGGCGCGGGCGTCCTCATGGCCGTGACGCTGCTGGCCGTACGTCTGTTGCGTCCGAATATCGCGCGCGCCCTCGACGAGCCGGCTCCGGAGCTCCCGGACGAAGAATCGGCGCCTGACGACGAACGCCGGGCTGAGGTTCCTCCGCTGGCCTCGCGCGGGCCGTAAGGCTGCTAGCTCCGAGCGGCGGTCCGGCGAAGGGCGGCGCCGCTGATCGCGACCAGCCCGATCGCGCACGCCATCTGCCCGAACCACCAGGCCCCGAACCCGTGATGACCGCTCACAGGACACGCGACCGACAGCCCGACGAAGAACGTCGCTGCACCCATCGACGCGACGAGCCCCCACCGGCGACGC
>JALZAA010000454.1 GCA_030948625.1 Actinomycetota bacterium | reverse complement strand
AATCCCTGCGGCTGATGGCGGAGGTCGAGCAGGGCCTGCGACGACGGATCACAGGATTGCTCCTCCGGATGAAGTGGGCGTCGTTCCTCTCGTTGCGGCTCGGCGACGTCAACGCGGCGACCCTTGTCGCCGCGAACCAGATCACGATCGGCACGCAGTTCTTCTTCCGTGCCAGCGGCAGCGCGGTCGCGGCCATGATCCTGGTGCTGCTCTCGTTTGCCATCGCCCCGAAGCTGGCGCTCTTCACGATCGTGCTCGGCGTGTTCGGGGCGACGTGCTACCACTTCGCCAGCCGCATGGGCGAGCGGCACGCGCGAGCGCTCAGCACACGTGCCGACGATCTGAGCAGCTCCATCAACGACATCTTCGCCAACCTGAAGTTCTTCCAGTCGACGGGAAACGTGGCCCGCTCGGAAGAGGAGACGAGCCGCGCATACCACGACTATGCATGGGCGTGGTTCAGGAGCCAGCGCTACAACCCATTGATGCGCTTGGCCTTCGAGACAGGCGCAGTGCTCTTCGTGGGAGGTGTACTCGCGTTCGCGCTCGTAACGGAGGGACGGTTCACGCCGACCGCGATTGTCTTTCTCGCGATCTTCGCTCGACTGCTGCCGCGCATGATCATGACCCAGGAGTGGCTCCATATCGCGCGCATCCAGCGCCCTTGGTACGACGCGTGGCTCGAACGGATCGACGCCATCGGCGAGGCGCCCCGCCACCGAATCGACGGCGGGCGCGGGCCTTCGCTGACGGGCTCGCTCGTCTGCGAGCACGTGACCTTCACGTTCCCGGGCGCCGAGCACCCCGCGTTGAGCAACGTCTCGTGGTCGCTGCGTCGTGGCGACTGCGTCGCGTTCGTCGGCGACTCGGGCTCGGGCAAGACGACGATGCTCGACGTCGTCAGCGGGCTGCTCACCCCGGCGACGGGCATGGTCGCGGCCGACGGCGTGCCGCTCGCCGAGCTCGACCTGGAGGCGTGGCAGTCGAGGATCGGGATCGTGATGCAGACGACTCCTCTGTTCCACGAGAGCGTCCTCCAGAACGTCCGCTGGACGGAGCCGGAGCTCGATCGCGACCGAGCCATGCACTGCCTCGAAGTGGCGCACGCCCGTCGGTTCGTCGAACGCCTGCCCGACGGGCCCGACACGATCATTGGCGAGGGCGGCGGGCGCCTCTCAGGCGGAGAGCGGCAGCGCATTGCCATCGCTCGCGCGCTGTACCGCGAGCCATGGCTACTGCTCCTGGACGAGCCGACGAGTGCGCTGGACGTCCGATCGGAGGAAGCGGTCCTCGAGGCACTCGAGTCGCTGCCCGCTTCGCTGACCACGATCGTCGCCAGTCACCGCGACCGCACCGTCGGCATGGCGGACCGGGTGCTCGTGCTCGAACACGGCCGGCTTGTCGACGACAGCTCGCCGGTTGACCTGCGGGCAGCGGCGTCGGATACCCTCGTCGCGGCTGCGGCGGGATCGGTGCGCGAGCACGCGAGACGGCGGGCCGTCTGAGGGCATGTATGTCGCGCGCTCGGCGGGCGGCTAGGGGTCCAAATGCCGACATCCGCCCGCGTCCTGTCGAGGTTCGCGGGCCTTGTCGTCGTGTCGGCCCTGTTCCTCGGCGTGTGCTTCGCCGCGCTCGTGCCGGGCGCGCGCGAACTCGCGGTCGCGCACCGGGACTCCGGGACGGTCAAGAGCCTGGGGCAGCTGTCGGGGCCGACGACGGTCTACGACTCGGCGGGCAATGTCATCGGCAAGCTCGGCCTGCTGGACCGCGAGCCGGCCGAGCTCGCCGAGGTGCCGCAGATCCTCATGGACGCCGTCATCCTCAACGAGGACAAGACGTTCTGGACGAACCCGGGCGTCGACATCGGCGGTGTCGCGCGGGCCTTCGTCGCGAACCTCACGAAAGGCCAGATCTCACAGGGCGGGTCGACCATCACACAGCAGCTCGTCAAGAACCGCCTCACCGGCGACCGGCGCGATCTGAGCCGCAAGATGAAAGAGCTCGTTCTCGCCTTCCGCGTGAACGACAGGTACTCCAAGCGCGAGATCCTCAAGCAGTACCTCAACACGGTGTATTTCGGGCAAGGGTCGTACGGCGTGAAGGCGGCGGCGCGGCGGTTCTTCGTCACCGCAGATCCCG
>JALZAA010000446.1 GCA_030948625.1 Actinomycetota bacterium | reverse complement strand
GTCGTACTGAGAGAAGTCGTAAACCTCCTTGAGCGGACGACGGGAATCGCCGGGAGACGTGGCCTTCTCTTCTCGAGCAGATGCCTGCTCTCGCTTGGCGCGAAGCACACGCTCGAGCGAACCGCTTCTACGTGCGGCGATCAACTCTGGACTGTCCTCGGTCGGCTTGTTACTCACCGTCCGAGTAATCCCTTTGATCCACCCTGGGTTCGTTGGAAGCTCGGTTAGGTGGCGGCCAACATTGGCGTGTTGTCTGTCTTGATATCCAATCGGTAGTGCTCGGCCTCGTACTCTGAGGGCGGTAGGTCGTCGAGTGCTTCGTGGAGTCTTTCATCGTTGTAGAAGCCGATCCAGTCGAGGACCTCGTGCTCGACGAGCTCGAAGGACGGGAAGCGGCGTCCGTCGACGAGCTCGCTCTTGAAGGTCGCAACCCACGCTTCGGCCATCGCGTTGTCGTAGGCGTCGCCCTTCGAGCCGACCGACGGGTCGATCTTCAGCTCGTCGAGCCGATCGGTGTAGGTCAGGCTCGTGTATTGCGAGCCGCGGTCAGAGTGTGCGATCAGGCCGGCTCTTGGTCGGCGCAGCCCGGTCGCCATCTCGAGCGCGTCGAGCACGAGCTCGGTGCGCATGTGTGTCGCGAGCTGCCAGCCGACGATCGTGCGGCTGTAGCAGTCGAGGATGAACGCGAGATACACGAACCCGTTCCAGGTGCGGATGTAGGTCAGGTCGGCGACCCACTTCTCGTTCGGGCGGCTCGCGGTGAAGTCGCGCCGCAAGAGGTCGCGGGCCCGCTCGGCCGCAGCCTCGTCGGCGATCGTCGTGCGGTGCGTGCGCCCGCGGAGCTTGCCCTCGAGCCCGTGCTGGCGCATCACGCGAGCGACCCGGTCCCGGCCAGCCTTGACGTCGCGACGGCGGAGCTCCTTCCAGGTCTTGCGAGCGCCGTAGACGCGGCGGCGCCCTGAGCGGGCGGCATCGATCTCCACGAGCAGCGCACGATCGGCAAGCTCACGCGCCGATGGCTTCCGGGACCTGCGCGCGTAGTACGTGCTCACCGGCACGCCCAACGTGCGGCAGATCGGCTCGACCCCGAAGGCGTCCCGCCGCTCCTCGACATAGCGGGTCACCGTCGCCGGGTCGGGTCGAGCTCCTGAGCGAAATAGACGGACGCGTCCTTCAAGATCGCGTTCGCCCTCCGCAGCTCGAGGTTCTCCCTGCGGAGCTTCTTCAACTCCTCGCGCTCCTCGCTCGTCAGCAGATCGCGCCGGCGGCCGCTGTCGGCCTCCGCCTGCCGCACCCAGTGGCGCAGCGACTCCTTATGCACGCCCAGATCCTGGGCGACGTGAGCGATCGGACGCTTCGACTCGAACACAAGACGAACGGCCCGCTCGCGCAACTCATCGGGATACTTCCTCGGTCTCGACATCGCAGGAGCATCTCCTTCCGCCAGGACGGAACCCGGCATCGGAGCCTCCAAGAATTCCAGGGTCCTTCAGTCCTGACACGCTGCTGGGCTGGCATCGCCAGCTTGTACGGAGACGGTGGACGTACGCTGGACGGCGACCGGGTCGGCCGTCGGTGTCGGAAGAGATCCATGAGCTGGTGCTGCGCCTTGCCCGCGAGAACCCACGTTGGGGCTACCAGCGGATCGTCGGTGAGCTGGCAGGTGTGGGTGTGCGCGTCTCGGCCACGACGGTGGCCAAGATCCTCCGGGAGGCCGGCCTGCCGCCCGCCGACGCCCGGGCTCGGCTCTGCTGGCGTGAGTTCCTGCGTGAACATGCCGAGTCGATGCTCGCCTGCGACTTCTTCACCGTCGAGACGCTCTGGCTCGGACGCCTGTACGTCCTCTTCTTCCTCGAGCTCGGCACGCGACGCGTGCACCTCGCTGGCTGCACCGCCAACCCGGATGGGCGCTGGACCGCGCAGCAGGCGCGCCAGTTCGCCTGGTCACTCTCCGAACGACCGAGGCCGATCCGTTTCCTGATCCACGACCGCGACACCAAATTCAGCCGCGCCTTCGACGACGTCTTCGAAAGCGAGGGTGTCGAGATCATCCGCACCCCGTTTCCGGCGCCGAACGCGAACGCGTTCGCCGAACGCTGGGTCGGCAC
>JALZAA010000442.1 GCA_030948625.1 Actinomycetota bacterium | reverse complement strand
ATCGCCCAGCGATGGAACTGCGGAAGGTCCGCGCGGGGGAGACCGAGCATGCTGGCGATCACGTTGACCGGGAACGGGAGCGTGAGCTCGCGCACGAGCTCTGCGTTGCCGCGCTCGATGAATGCATCGATGCACTCGTCGACGATCGGTCCGACCGCTTCTTCTTCCCAGCGTTCCATCGCCTTGCGGCTGAACGCTTGCTGCACGAGCCCGCGGTACGTGTGGTGCTCGGGCTCGTCCATCTCGAGGATGGTGTGGCCCATCACCGCGCCCATGACGTCGGCGTAGCCCGCGGACGAGAACGTCTCGCCGTCGCGCAGGACCGTCTGCACGGCGTCGTAGCTGAACGCGGTGAAGACCTCCGGTCCCATCGTGACCTGGGGGTCGACCTCTGCCGCGAGCAACTCCGCCTCGAGGTTCTCCTTGAGCAGCGGTCCCTTCGCACGGGCCATGGCCAGGAGGGGGTACGGGTCCTCGACCACGCCCGCCCCGACGCTGCGGTTGAACTCCTCGAACGGGTCGTACGTGCCGTCGATAGCCTCGGGCGCACTCATGGAACCCTGACGATAGCGTCAGGGAACCGACGGCGGGGACGCACCGGAGGACAGCCCGAGGATGGACGCGAACGCAGTGAACCTGGCCTTGCTCGGCCTGCGAGTTGCGGCGGGCGTCGTGATGTTCGCCCACGGCTGGAACCACCTGGCTCGCATGCGCGAGGGGCCGGGGGTCTCGAACTGGTTCGAGAGCCTGGGGCTGCATCCGGGACCCGCCCACGCCTGGCTCGTCACCGTGACCGAGCTCGCCGCGGGACCGCTGCTCGTGTTCGGATTGCTCACGCCGCTCGGTGCCGCCGCGGTCACCGGCGTCGCCGCCGTGGCCTGGGTCACTAACCACCGCAACGCCGGCTTCTTCGTATTCAAGCGGCCGACCGAGGGGTGGGAGTACGTGATGGTCCTCACCGTGCTCGGCCTGGCGCTCGGCGCGCTCGGGCCGGGGGAGTGGTCGCTCGACGACGCGCTCGGGTTCTCATGGGTCAACGGGTGGTCGGGCTTCGCGATCACGGCCGTCGCCGGTCTCGGCGGCGCGCTCGCGCTGCTCGTGTTGTTCTGGCGGCCGCCGCGGGACGAAGTGGCGTAACGGTCGCCGCCTTCGCTTATTGCAGCGGCGTGACGTCGAGGTCGGGCGGCGGGTCGGCCGGGATCTTGTACCGGAGCCACGGCTTGTCGTAGACCGCGTGGTACGAGTTCGCCTGCTCGATCATGTGGTGGAACACGGTCTCGAACTTGTCCCAGTCGGCCGCCTCGATGGCCTGCTTCACCTGCTCCACGTCCTCGGCGATGAACTTGGTCATGTTCTCTTCGTACTTCGGACGGACGAACGCGCCGATCTCCATGAGGTTGACGGCTTCCTTGAGCTGGAAACGCGCCAGCGGCTGATTGCCCGCCTTGCCCGCGTAGTAGCACTTCCAGATGCGGGCGCCGATCTCGGGCATGATGCGCGCCAAGCCGGGCTGGATGTGGCCGAGCTCGTCGAGCGTGAGGTGGCTCTTCCCGGTGTCGACGACATGGTCGTGCTCGGGAACGTCACCGACGACACCCATGGTTCCTCCTCGACCCGCCCGGCCGGACGCGAACTGACCCTGACTAGCATGTCAGGTTGGTTCGGTACCAGTGAAGTCGTTCAGGAAGAAGGGGCGCGATGGAAGCGCGTGAGGCCGTCATCGTCGACACCGCCCGGACCGCGATCGGCAAGCGGAAGGGCGCGCTGGCGAACTGGCACCCGACCGACCTGCTCGGCTTCGCGCTGAAGTCGCTGCTCGAGCGCAACGACGTCGACCCCGGCTCGATCGACGACGTCGTTGGGGGATGCGTGACGCAGTCGGGGGAGCAGGGCTGCAACGTCACCCGCAACGCCTGGGTCGCGGGCGGACTGCCGTGGCACGTCCCCGCCACCTCCGTCGACCGCCAGTGCGGATCGTCGCAGCAGGCCATGCACTTCGTTGCCCAGGGCGTGATCGCCGGTGCGTACGACCTCGCCATCGCCTGCGGGGTCGAGTCGATGACGCGGGCGCCGATGTCGACCAACGCGCGTGGCGGCACCGGGCCGTTCAGCCCATCGTTCCTCGAGAACACGGACCATACGCTCGGCATCCAGTTCTGGGTCGCGCAGGTCCTGGCCGACCGTTTCGGCATCACGCGCGACGACATGGATGCCTTCGCGCTCGAGAGCCACCGGCGCGCGGCGGAGAACACCGACAACGGCTTCTTCGCCGACGAGGTGCTCCCCGTCCCGCTCAAGGACGAGCACGGTCAGATGACCGGCGACGTGCTGCGCGCCGACGAGGCCATCCGGCCTCACACGTCGCTCGAGCAACTGGCGGGGTTGCCGGCGGCGTGGGAATCCGATGAGCAGCCCGCGCCCGACATCACGGCCGGCAACGCGTCGCCCATGAGCGACGGCGCCGCCGCGATGCTGATCGCGGACCGGTCCACGGCCGAGCGGCTGGGACTGCCGATCCGGGCCCGCTTCGTGCACTTCGCCGTCCTCGCCGACGACCCGGTGCTCGTGCTGTCGGCGCCGAACCCCGTCACGCGCAAGCTGCTCGACCGCACGGGTCTGAAGGTCGACGAGTTCGATGCCATCGAGTGCAACGAGGCCTTCGCCGCCATCGCGCTGATGTGGGCGAAGGAGTTCCG
>JALZAA010000400.1 GCA_030948625.1 Actinomycetota bacterium | reverse complement strand
CGGTGCTCGTAGCCGAGAAGCCGCCCGAGGCGCGTCGCCTCGCGCCCGTCGGTCGGGAGCGCATCGCCGGGCTTGCCCGTGAGCAGGTACCGCGCGTTGCGCGCCCGCTCGCAGAAGCGATAGGCCTCCTCGAGCGCGTCGGCGTCGGCGGCCTCGAGCAGGCCCGCGTCGCGCAGCCGGTGAAGGGCGTCGATCGTTGATGTGGACCGGATCTCGGGATGACGCGCGCCGTGCTGCAGCTGGAGGAGCTGGACGGTGAACTCGACGTCCGACAGAGAGCCGCGGCCGAGCTTGAGGTGGAAGCTCGGATCCTCGTTGGGTGGGATGCGCTCACGCTCGATGCGCGCCTTCATGCGTCGCACCTCGCGCACGGCGTCCTCGGTGAACGGGTCGCGGTACACGAACGGCTCGATCAGCGCCGCGAAGCGCTCGGAGACAGCGGCGTCACCCGCGACCGGTCGCGCCTTGAGCAGCGCCTGGAACTCCCACGTTTGGGCCCACCGCTCGTAGTACGCCCGGTAGGCCGACAGGCTCCGCGCGAGCGCCCCCTTCTTTCCCTCGGGCCGCAGATTGGCGTCGATGCGGAACGTCTGGCCCTCGGGTGTGATCCCTCCGATCTCGTCCATGAGCTGCGTCGCGACCTGCTCGGCGGCGCGAAAGTCGTCGGCGTCCTCGCCGTCGTAGACGAAGAGCACGTCGAGGTCGGACGCGTAGCTGAGCTCGGCGCCGCCGAAACGGCCCATCCCGATCACCGCGAACGGGAGCGGCGGGTGGACGGCGTGCACTGCCGCCTCGATGCAGGCGTCGGCGAGGGCGGCGAGCTCGCGCTCGGTCGCCTCGATGGTTGCGAAGCCGAGCACGTCACGAGACGCGATGCGCAGCATCTCGCGGCGCTTGAACCGTCGTAACCCCTTGCGGCGGTCCTCGACGCTCGCTCGCCACGTCAGCGTGCCCAGCGCCTCCTCGATGAGCTCATCGCGCGACTTCTCGCGGGCCAACCACTCGTCGTCGCCGAGCATCTCGACGAAGTCCGGTTGCCGGCGCAGCGCGTCGCCCAGCAGGCGGCTCGACCCGAGCAGCCGGCACGTCCGTTCCGCGGCGCCCGGCGACTCGCGAAACGTGCGGGCCAGTGATGTCGACCGCGTCTCACCCTCGGCGAGGCGCCGCAGTTGCAAGAGGCCGAGATCCGGGTCGGGAGTGACCGAGAGCCAGCCCAGGATCACCGGCAGCAGCTGCTGCATCACACGTGAGCGCCGCGTCAGGCCCTGGGTGAGCTCCTGCAGCGCGGCGCGTGTCCGCGCGACGTCGAGGAAGCCGAAGGCGGCGAGGCGCTCCTCGACCGCGGTCGCCGTGAGAGGACCCGCGCCTGCGAGCGTGTCGAGAAGCGGCGCGAAGAACAGCCGCTCGTAGATCGACCGGACGCGGTTCTGGCAGGCGCGATGGTCAGCCTCGAAGAGGTCGAGCGCCGTCTCGTCGCCACGGTCGCGGTAACCGAGCACGCGAGCGAGCCGCGTACGGGCGGCGATGTCGCTCGGCAGGGTGTGGGTCTGCTGCTCGTCCTGCAGCTGGAGCCGATGCTCGACCGTCCGCAGGAAGCGGTACGCGTCGTCGAGTTGCCGGGCGTCGTCGAGCTCGATGTAACCACCGGTCGCAAGCTGGGCGAGCGCATCAAGCGTCGACGGAGACCGCACCGATGCGTCGTGACGGCCGTGCACAAGCTGCAGGAGCTGCACGGCGAACTCGATGTCGCGGATGCCGCCCCGCCCTCGCTTCACCTCGCGGTCGGTGAGGCCGCGGCGGCGCATCTCGGTTTCAGCCCGTGCCTTCATCGCCCGCACCGCGCGCACGGCGTCGGGATCCAAGACGTCGGGCCACACGAAGGGCTGCGTGGTCTCGAGGAAGCGCGCGCCGAGGTCGTCGTCGCCGGCAACGGGCCTGGCCTTGAGCAGCGCCTGGAACTCCCACGGCTTTGCCCAGCGCTCGTAGTACGCCCGGTACGCGTCGAGCGTGCGAGACAGTGGGCCCGAGCGCCCTTCGGGGCGCAGGTCGGCGTCGGTGCGGAACACGATGCCGTCGGCGGTGGGAGCGGTCATCACCGTGAGGAGCTCTCGTGCGGCGTGCTCGGCGGCGGTGCCGTCGCCGTCGTGTACGAAGAGCACGTCGACGTCGCTGGCGTAGTTGAGCTCCCGCCCGCCGAGCTTGCCCATCCCGATGACGGCCAGAGGCACATCGGGGTCGACGAGCTCGAGCGCGCAGCGCAGGCACACTTCGGCCAGTGCCGCGAGCTCCCGCCCGACGGCGGGGAGGTCGGCCGCGCCGAGGAGGTCGCGTGCCGCGATGCGCAGCAGCTCGCGTCGCTTCCAGCGTCGCAACGCCGCCGCGCCGTCCTCGGCCCCGGCGAGGAACTCAGCGACCGACGCGCGGTACTCCGGGAGCTCGCGCTCGCGCCGGAAGCCCTCGCCGTCACGGAGCGGGTCGAGGAGCGACGGGTCTTGCACGATGGCGTTCGACAGCGAGCGCGAGGCCGCGCTCAGCGCCACGAGGGCGTCTCGCACGCGCGGACTCGTGCCGAGCTCGTCGCCGAGCTCGGGGTGTCCCTCGAGCAGTCGCGTGAGCAGCGCCCGCGCCGCCGTCGGGTCGGCCGAGCGGTCGACGGCCGCGCTGAGCTCGGGTGTGTCGAGGAGCGTCTGCGCCACCCGTCCAGTGTCGCCCACGAAAGCCGTGCTGGCGCCCGCGTTGATGGGTGACCCGAGGTCCGTGGCCCCGCTCAGCCGTATCCTTGAAGTTGTGCCGCGGCTTCGGATCGGCCTCGCGCAACTGAACCTCGTCGTCGGCGACCTCGAGGGCAACGCGGCGCGCATCATCGAGACGTACGAGCGCGCCGAAGCCGACGGGTGCGATCTCGTGGCGTTCCCCGAGCTCGCCATCACCGGATATCCGCCCGAGGACCTCCTCCTGCGGCCCGCGTTCGTCACGCAGGCGGCAGAGGCGCTCGACAAGGTCGCCGCCCGCACGGGCCGCGCTGCCGCGGTCGTCGGGTACCCGCTGCTCGAACGCGACCTCTACAACGCGGCCGCCGTGTGCGCGAACGGCAGGGTCCACGGCGTGTACCGGAAGCACATCCTCCCGAACTCGACGGTGTTCGACGAGCAGCGGTACTTCGCGGCATCCACAGCCGACGGCCCGCTCTTCAACGTGGCGGGCACGAGAGTCGCGGTCACGATCTGCGAAGACGCGTGGAGCCCGACCGGGCCGATCGCCACGCAGGCCGCGGCCGGTGCCGACCTCGTCGTGAACGTCAACGGATCGCCCTACTACGCCGGCCGGCTGCGCGAGCGCGAGACCATGCTCGCGACCCGCGCCACCGACGCGTCCACGCCCATCGCGTACGTCAACCTCGTCGGCGGTCAGGACGAGCTCGTCTTCGACGGCGCGTCACTCGTGTTCGACGAGCAGGGGCGGGTCGTGGCCCGGGCCCACCAATTCGTCGAGGACCTCCTCGTCGTCGATCTCGACGTACGGCCGACGTTCCGGAAGCGCCTCCTCGATCCACGTGGGTGGCGATCGGCGCCGCCGCTGCCCGAGGTCAAGGTCAGCGACGCCCACCTCGCCGAGCGGCGCGAGCCGCCGCGAGTGGAGGCGACGCTCCCTCCCGTCCGTGAGGTCTACGAAGCGCTCGTGCTCGGCACGCGTGACTACGTGGTCAAGAACGAGTTCACCGACGTGATCATCGGCTTGTCCGGGGGCATCGACTCCTCGCTGGTGGCCGCAATCGCGGCCGACGCGCTCGGGGCGGAGCGGGTGCTCGGCGTGCTCATGCCGTCGCGATACTCGAGCGAGGGCAGCGTGGCCGACGCCGAGGCGCTCGCCGGCAACCTGGGCATCCGGACGCAGACCATCCCGATCGAGCCCGCGCACGCCGCGTTCCTCGACATGCTGGCCGAGCCGTTCGCCGGCACGGAACCGGGGCTCGCAGAGGAAAACCTGCAGTCACGGATCCGGGGCACCGTGCTCATGGCGCTGTCGAACAAGTTCGGCGCGCTCGTGCTCACCACCGGCAACAAGAGCGAGCTCGCGACCGGTTACGCGACGCTATACGGCGACATGGCCGGCGGCTTCGCCGTGATCAAGGATGTGCCGAAGACGCTCGTATACGCGCTCGCGCGCGACCGCAACGAACGCGCCGGACGCGAGCTCATCCCCGAGTCGGTGCTCGACAAGCCACCGAGCGCAGAGCTCCGACCCGGTCAGCGCGACACCGACGCGTTGCCCGAATACTCCGTGCTCGATCCGATTATCGAGGCGTACGTCGAGGGCGACCTCTCGGTCGCCGAGCTGGAGGCGGCCGGGTTCGATCCCGAGACGGTGCGCCGCGTCGCCCGCCTCATCGACCGCAACGAGTACAAGCGGCGCCAGGCCCCCCCGGGCGTGCGGGTGTCGCCAAAGGCCTTCGGCAAGGACCGACGCCTGCCGATCACGAACCGCTGGCCTGGTTGAACGCGCGCGTCCGCGCGTTCTACCCGGAGTTGGCGCTCGTCGTCGCCAGCTTCCTCTACGGCGCCACGTTCACGATCGTCCAGGACGCGCTCGACGACCTGACGGCGACGGGATTCGTGCTGGTCCGCTTCGCCATCGGTGGTGCCGCGCTCGTACCACTCGCGTTGCATCGGGGGTGGCGGGGCCCGGCCGCCCGGACGACCGACTCGCCGCGCGTGTTGGCCGGCTGCGGCATCGCACTGGGGTTCACCGCGTTTGTCGCCTATGTGTGCCAGAACGTCGGGCTCCAGCACACGAGCACGTCGAACTCGGCCTTCATCACGGGCCTGTTCGCGGTGTTCACGCCGCTCATCGCGGCTGTCGTCTACCGGCGTCTGCCCAATCGGTCTGTCGTGATCTCGGTGGTGATCGCCGTCTTCGGCCTGTTCCTCCTCACCGGCGCCGACCTCAACCTCGGCTTCGGCGACGCCATCACACTGGTCACCGCGTTGTTCTTCGGAATCTGGTTCGTGCAGGTCGGCGCGTGGGCGAACCGGTTCGACGTCGTCTCGCTCACGTGTGTCGAGCTGCTCGCGCTCGCGGCGTTCGCGGTGCCGTTCGTGGCCGCCGAGGGCTTTGGCGAAGTGACCGCGCAGGCGCTGTTCGCGGTCGTGTTCACGGGGCTGGGCTGCTCCGCGTTCGCGTTCAGCATCCAGGTGTGGGCGCAACGGCGGATCGAGCCGGCGCGCGCCAGCATCATCAGCCTGCTCGAGCCCGTCGTCGCCGGGTTCGTGGGCTACGCGGTGGGCGAGCGGTTGGGCTGGGGTGGCTACCTCGGCGCCGCGATCATCCTGATCGGCATCCTCGTCGCCGAGCTCGGCGCCCGCAGAGCCCCCGAGCGTGACCGCACTGTGAGCTAGGAAGCCCTTCGAACCTGTGCCGCTCGTCACTTGACCGCTCGGTCAAGGGATGGCGAGAATGACACTTCAGTCGCGACCGACCGGGGGTGCTGCGCGTGACCGAGCTGGGGAAGCCCCGCCCCGCTTTTGCGCCGTGGGATCGCCGCGAGGTGCCGGGCCTGTTCGGTGTGGTCGAGTCCGCACGGCGGGTCGGCAACTACAAGTGGATCGAGATGCGTCTCTTCGAGGCCCTCGGCGGCTGGGTCGCGACGGTCCCGGAGCTCGACGTGAAGCTCGTCCTCGGGCGGCACTGCTACCACCACGCGTGGCACGCCGAGCTGTGGAACAAGCGCCTTCCCGAGCTGCGCGAGATGAACACCGAGCGACTCACGGGGCCGCCGAACGATGCGATGGTCGCGTTCGTCGACGCCATGCGCGAGCCCGAAGCGCCGGAGCTGACGATCGAGAAGCTCGTCGGCGTGTACCGCGTCCTGATTCCGCGCAAGATCGCCGCCTATACGTTCCACCTGAACGCGACGAGCCGCATCACCGACGCGCCCACGATGCGGTCCCTGAACTTCATCCTTCAGGACGAGTTCGACGACTGGCGCGAGGGCGAGATGTTGCTGCAGTCGCTGATCGAGGCGCCCGAAGAGGTCGAACGGGCCGCAAGCCGACAGCGCGAGCTCGAGCAGCTGATGGTCGCGGCGGGCGGCATCGCGGGCCCCGGTAGCATCGGAGCAAGCACGGAAGCCGACGCTGACGCGTCGGAGGGAGTAGCAGTCGGATGAAGAAGATTCTCCCCGTCGAGGAACTTGCGCGCGACTCCCGCTTCGTGCGGGTGCAGATCCAGGAAGCGATGATGGATCCGCGCCAGGCGAAGGTGGCCGAGCGCAACACCGGTTCGGCGAAGCTCGAGCCCGAGCGTCCGGCGGCGGCCGACCGCGCCCGCCAGCTGATGCACGGCATCTTCATGGGCGAGCTCCAGGCGCTCGAGGGCGCGGGCCGTACCACCTTCGACTTCGACGACGAGGACGTGCCGTTCCAGCTCAAGCTCGACATGGCGCGTCAGTCCTGGGACGAGTCGCGTCACTGCGAGATCTCGGTGAAACTCGCCGAGCACATGGGCACCGAGATCGGCGAGTTCAGCGAGGCCACGTTCTTGTACGAGGCGGCGTGCGCCGAAGACGCGTTGCTGCGCCTCACCGGCGTCAACCGAGCCCTCGAGGGCCTCGCCATCGACGTGTTCAACACGATGAAGCTCTTCGGCGACAATTCCGGCGACCCGGTCCTGGCCGCGTGCGAGGACTGGATGCTCGCCGACGAGGTCACCCACGTGAAGATGGGCTCCGACTGGCTGCGCCGCCTCACCGAGAACGACCCGGAGCGACGCGAGCGGGCGCTCGAGTTCCAGCGCACGGTCGACAAGCTTTTCAGCCTGGGCGGCTTCCGCGGCGAGACCGACGAGAACCCGATCCAACTGGCGCGCAAGTTCCGGGAAATGGCCGGGTTCAGCAACGACGAGATCGACGACCTCTCCGAGGTGACGGCCGAGGCCCAGGCCGAGGCGGAAGCCGCCGCCGGCCTCGAGTCCCGCGCGTCGTAGCGGTGGCGCGCGTCGAAGTCGTTCCCGAGCAGTTCACGCTGGTCGAGTACGACGCCGGCGTGATCGCGGGGCTCGCCGAGGAGCTCGCGGCAAAGGTCGGCATCCCCGACGACGTTCCGGTGCGGATCGAGATCGACGAGGAGCTTCCGCTGCCGCTCACCGGCAGCACCGCCGACGTCGTCGACGGCCGCGCCGAGCTGTGGTTCTCGGGCGCCAACTTCGAAGACGGCCGGCACCGCGCCACGTTCAACGAGCAGCTCGCGCGCAACGAGCTGGCGATCGAGCTGTTCCGCGCCGCCGACCGTCTGCAGCCCGGCTTTGCCGAAGCGCCCGCCGACGAGGACCTCAGCGACGGCCAGCGCGCCGCGTGGGAGGCGTCGGCCGAGGGTCGCGCCGCGCGCCTCGGCGAGTCCGCGCGCAAGGTGCGTCGGCAATACGTGTTCCGCCTCTACAACGGGTTCACGGATTACGCCGACGACGCGTTCGAGCGCCTCTGGACCGTCGACGGCATCACGTGGGCGGACCTCGAGTCCATCTGCGCCGAGTGCAAGGCCGTCGATCCGCGTCCCGAGCCCAAGCAGAAGTCGGCCATCCGCCGCGACTCCCTCAAAGCACAGCCATGACGATGCGTGCACAGACCAGAACTGTCATGGTCTACGCCACGCATCACTCCAAGTCCTGGGCGCTGATCGACTCGTAGAGGTCGAGGTCCGGCGCGCCGGCGAGCACGTCGCGCGCCGCGGTGGCCATCTCCACAGTCTCCGGCGCGTCGAGGTGCGCGCGGGCGTCGTCGGCGCTCTCCCATTTCTCGATGACGACTATCTGTCCCGGGCGGGAGCTCGACGCCACCAGGTCGACGTTGCGACAGTGGGCCTGACGCCGGGTGAGCACCACGTACTTGGCGAGGACGCCCGCAAGCTCGGCCTGACGCCCGGTCCGGGCGTCGAAGCTCCCGATGATGACGGCGAGCTCTAGATCGGCCACGAAACCCCTTGCCGGCCCGGTGCGAAAGGCTGCCCGGCGCCGTGGGAAAACTTGCCTTGACGGAGTCGGTATCGTAGCTACGGGAACGGGCACCGACCGGCGTTCCTCGCACCACAATTGGGAACGCTTGAGGCGTACCCCGAAACTTCCCATACAGTCGTTCCGACCTTCCCATGCAAGCTCAGAAAGGCCGTTTGTCCGTGGCGAAAGAGCGCGTCGAGCGGGACGAGGAAGATCTCGTCCGGCTGTACCTGACCGATATCGGGCAGTACCCGCTGCTCACCAAGGACGACGAGGTCCGGCTGGCCCAGCAGATCGAGGCGGGCAACGGCGCCCGCGGTGACCTGCTGACGACCGGCAAGGACCTCACCGCAGGCAAGAAGCGCGAGCTTCGCCGCAACGCGCGTGAAGGCGACGACGCCCAGCGGACGTTCGTCCAGTCGAACTTGCGACTCGTCGTCTCGATCGCGAAGAAGTACCAGGCGTCCGGCCTGCCGCTGCTCGACCTCATCCAAGAGGGCAACCTCGGGCTCATGCACGCGGTCGAGAAGTTCGACTGGCGCAAGGGCTTCAAGTTCTCGACCTACGCCACGTGGTGGATCCGTCAGGCCATCACGCGCGGCATCGCCAACACCGGTCGCACGATCCGTCTGCCGGTGCACGCCGGCGACACGCTTGCCCGCCTGCAGAAGGCGCGGTCGCGCCTCGAGCTGAAGCTGGGGCGCCCGGCGACGCTGGCCGAGCTCTCGATCGAGGTCGAGATGCCCGAGGACAAGGTCACCGAGGCGTTGCGCTTCGCCGCCGAGCCGCTGTCACTGTCCGAGCCGCTGCGCGAGGACGGCGACGCCGAGCTGGGCGACATCGTGGAGGACCGCTCGGCCGAGTCGCCGTTCGAGGTCGCGGCCACCGCGTTGCTGCCCGAGGAGATCGAGAAGCTGCTCGCGCCGCTCGACGAGCGCGAGCGTCAGATCCTCGCGTTGCGCTTCGGTCTCGACCGGGGCGAGCCGCGCACGCTCGAAGAAGTCGGCGAGTACTTCAACCTCACCCGGGAGCGCATCCGCCAGATCGAGGCCCGGGCGATGTCGAAGCTTCGCCACCCGTCCGCCGACACCGGCGCCCGCGACCTGCTGGCCGTCTGAGCCACAGGTCCCGGGAAGGCCGAGGCCCCGCCTCCGGGCGGGGCCCCGTCGCGTCTTTTCAAGGCGCCGTCGCAAGCTCCGGCTCTGCAACGACGGTCGGCAAAGCCGCCGCCGTCGCGTTCGGACCTCAGTGCTCGGCGTCTGCGTACTCGATGAAGTCGTAGGGGTAGCCGCGCGGGAAGGCACTCGCCCACGACAGTGCCCGCCAGTGCTCCTCTTCGAGCTGCCAGCCCGCGGCGCCGAGGTTGTCCTCGAGCTGCGCCATGTTGCGCGCCCCGATGATCGGCGCGGTCACGCCGGGCCGGTGCAGGACCCAGTTCAGTGCCACCTGTGACGGCGTCTTCCCGGCCTCCTCGGCGACCTTGCGGACGGCCTCGACGATGCTCCACGCCCGCTCGTGGAGCCGGTACGTGAACGTGATGGGTTCCTCCGTGTCGGCGCCCCGTGTGCCCTTCGGGAAGTCCTCGCCCTCGCGGTACTTGCCCGTGAGGACTCCGCCGGCGAGCGGGCTCCACGGGAGCACCGCCAGGCCCTCTTCGCGGCACAGCGGCAACAGCTCACGCTCGATGTCGCGCGTGATCAACGAGTACTCGGGTTGGAGTGACACGAACGGCTGCCACCCACGGAGCGCAGCGAGCCCCAGCGACTTGGCAAGCTGCCACGCGGTGTAGTTGCTCGCGCCCGCGTAGCGGATCTTCCCTTCGTGCACGAGATCGTCGAGCGTCGACACCGTCTCCTCGATCGGCGTGGTCGCGTCCCAGCAATGGATCTGGTACAGGTCGATCCATTCCGTGCCCAGTCGGCGCAGCGACGCCTCGATGCCCAGCCGGATGTGCCGGCGCGACGCGCCGCGGTCGTTCGGGCCCGGGCCGGTGGGAAAGCGGACCTTCGTCGCGAGCACCACGTCGTCACGACGGTTGCCCAGCGCGCGGCCGGTGACCTCCTCGGACGCGCCGTCGTTGTAGACGTCGGCGGTGTCGACGAAGTTGCCCCCGGCGGCGAGGAACCGGTCGACGAGGTCGCGACTCGTCGCCTCGTCTGCCTCGTTGCCGAACGTCATTGTTCCGAGGCAGAGCTCCGAGACCCGTGTCCCGGTGCTGCCCAGTCGGCGGTACTCCACGTCAGCCTCCTCCGTGCGCGGAACCCCGAATCTAGGTCCGGTCCGCGCAAGGCGTGATCGCTACGCTGCGCCGGTGCCGGCGGCAGGGACGAACGAGATTCCTGAGGTCACGGCGCGCCCCGTCATCGCGGCGGCGTTTCGCGTGCTGCGCCGCCGGTTCTTTCTGGTGGCGGGACCGGCCATCGTCGTGTTCGGCATCAGCGCCGGCGTTGACGTGCTCGCCGACGCCCTCGCCGACACGCGCGGCGACGGCAGCGGTCTGCTGACGGTGCTCGTGCTCCTGGCCACCGGCATGGCGCTGTTCGGTACGACCTTCTTCGCCGGCTTTCTCGATCACATCGTCCGTGCCGAGGAGCAGGGCGAGACTCCGCCGAAGCTCGGTCACGTGCTGCGGACGCTGCCATACGGCCGTCTCATCGCCGCCGACTTTCTCCTCATGCTCGGTACCGCCGCGCTCATCATCTTCCTGATCGCCCCCGGCCTCGCCTTCTTCACGTTCTTCTGTCTCGTCGGGCCCGTCATCGTCAGGGAGGACCGGAAGGTGCGTGACGCGTTCGGCCGCTCTCGCCGGCTCGTGCGAGGGAAGTTCTGGCTGGTCTTCCTCCTGGTGACGCTGCCCGTCGTCGTGGAGGAGGACGTCGTCCACTTGTTCGTAGAGGCGGCAGATGGACTGAACCCGCTGTTCGTGTTCCTCGTCCACGCAGGAGCGGGGGCGGCGGTGGGTTCTGTCGTCGCCTTGCTCGAGGTGACGCTGGCCCACCGCCTTGCGACGCGGAAGCCGGAGCGGAGGTGGCAGGAATCGAACCCACCGGACGGGGTTCGCCCGTCCCACTCGTTTTGAAGACGAGGGGGGCCACCAGACCCCGTTCACCTCCGACGCCGGTCTATCAGGGTGGCTACCATTCGGGGAGCGCCCGTCGACAGGAGATTGCTGTGAAGAAGCTGCTCGTCTTGCTGATTCTCGTCGCGATCGGCATCGCCGTCGCCCGCAAGGTTCGCGAAGTCTGATCCCCGGCCCACCGCCGGTGTGCACGCCGGCGGCAAGGGCCTCCGTATCGTGCCCGGGCTCCGCCCGGGCACGTTCGCGTCTACTTCCCGACGATCAACGTCCCGAGAACACGTCGGCGTAGCGGCGGGCGAAGAGCGCGACCGCGCCGCCGGTGTGCCAGAACACGACCGTGTCGCCGGCGCCGAAGCGTCCCTCCCGGGTGGCCGCGATCAGCCCGGCCATCGCCTTGCCCGTGTACACGGGGTCGAGCACGATCCCCTCGAGCCGGCCGACGCGCTCGATCGCCTCGAGCGCGCCATCGGTCACGGCGCCGTACCCCTCCCCGAAGCGCTCGTGGTCGAGGTCCAGCTCGCCCTCCGGCGCGCCGCGGCCGGTGTGCGACGCAGTCTCGGCGGCGAGGCGGGGGATCACGTCATCGAGGTCCGGTCGCGTCCCGACGTCGACGCCGAGCACGCTCGCCCGTCCGTGCAGTCCGGCGATGAGGCCGGCGTGGGTGCCGCCCGATCCGTCGGCGACCACGATCCAGTCGAGGCCGCCGTGGCGGCCGGCGTCGGCCTGCGCGAGCAGCTCGTCGGCCGCCCAGACGTACGCAGTGGCGCCGGTGACCGATGCGCCGCCGATCGGCATGGCGAACGGACGCTTCCCCTCCGCCGAGAGTTGCGACGCCAGCTCCTCGATGGCTGATTCGACGTCGTAGTACGTCTCGGCTCCGGTGAAGTGCAGCGTGGCACCGAGCACGCGGTCGAGGAGCAGGTTGCCGCTGTAGGTGCTGGGCTCCTTGCCCC
>JALZAA010000394.1 GCA_030948625.1 Actinomycetota bacterium | reverse complement strand
AGACGCCGGTAGAAGTCCACCGACGCTCGTATGTCCCGCACGAGGATCTCCGTGACGAGCTGCTCGGTCGAATCGACGTAAGGGCTCATGACACAGCTGTCTAGCCTGCTTCCGATGTCGGCTGGTAGGACATAGCCATGGCAGGACCAGGTCGGATCGGACGGACCATCCGGGAGTCGGAGCCGAGCTTCACGCCGGTTCCGAAGCCACCCGCAGGGGCACCGAACGTCGTGATGATCGTGCTCGACGACCTCGGCTTCGCCCAACTCGGCTGCTTCGGCTCGAGTATCGCCACGCCCGCCGTCGACGCGCTCGCCGCCAACGGGCTGCGCTACAACCGCTTCCACGTCACGGCGCTCTGCTCCCCCACGCGCGCGTGCCTGCTGACCGGGCGCAACCATCACGCCGTCGGGATGGGCTTCCTCACGGATATCCCGACCGGGTTCCCGGGGTACGACGGCCGCATCCCGAAATCTGCCGGCACGTTGGCGCGCATCCTTCGCGATACCGGCTACAGCACGCTCGCGGTCGGGAAATGGCACCTGGCGCCGCGATGGGAGCAGAGTGCATCGGGACCGTTCGAGCGCTGGCCGCTGGGCCTCGGGTTCGAGCGGCATTACGGCTTTCTCGGTGGCGACACGAACCAGTGGACGCCCGAGCTGGTGTGCGACAACCACTTCGTCGAACCGCCACGCGCGCCCGCCGACGGGTACCACCTCACGGAAGACCTCGCCGACCGCGCCATCCGGTACGTGCAGGACCAGCAACAAGCGACGCCGGACAAGCCGTTCTTCTTGTACTTCGCGACCGGAGCCACGCACGCGCCACACCAGGCGCCCGCGGAATGGCTCGACCGCTACCGGGGGCACTTCGACGCCGGGTGGGAGGCTTGGAGACGCGACACGTTCGCGCGTCAGCAGCAGCTCGGCGTAGTTCCCGACCACACGACCTTGACCGACCGCCCTCCCTGGGTCCCGGAGTGGGATTCCCTGTCGCACGACGAGCGCCGGCTCTTCGCCCGGCAGATGGAGGTGTTCGCGGGGTTCCTGAGCCACACCGACCACCAGATCGGACGACTGGTCGCGTCGCTCGACGAGCTCGGCGTGCTCGACAACACGCTGCTCCTCTTGCTGTCGGACAACGGCACCAGCGCCGAAGGCGGACCGACCGGTTCGGTCAACGAGCACCGGTTCACGCACGACCTCTTGGACGACGTCGACGACCAAGTGGCGCGCATCGACGAGCTCGGCGGGTTCCGCGCCTACAACCACTACGCGTGGGGCTGGGCGTGGGCCGGCAACACGCCGTTGCGCCTCTGGAAGCGCTACACGTGGCTCGGCGGCGTGCGCACACCGCTCGTCGTGCACTGGCCGACGCGCATCACGGCGCGCAACGAGGTGCGGCCGCAGTTCTGCCACGCGGTCGACCTCACACCCACGATCCTCGATACGGTCGGCGTCCCCGCGCCTGATGTCATCGACGGCGTCGTGCAGCAAACCGTCGACGGGCGCAGCCTCGCCCCGACCTTCGCCGACGCCGGCGCGCCGAGCCCGCGCCCGACCCAGTACTTCGAGATGCTCGGGAGCCGCGCCATCTACCACGACGGATGGAAGGCGACGACCGACCACGTCGGCAGTCAGCTCCGCGTGGAACGCGAGCTCGTGCAGGGCAGCCACGACTTCGACGAGGATCACTGGGCCCTGTTCCACCTCGAGCACGACTTCTCCGAAGCAGACGACCTCGCCGACGAGCATCCCGATCGCGTGAAAGCCCTCGCCGAGCTGTGGTGGGCCGAGGCCGGTCGCAACCAGGTGTTGCCACTCGAGGACAGCTTCATCGGGCGCGCGGTGGCGATGGTCCCGCCGCCGACCCCGCCGCGGTTCCGGAGCGTGTACCGCCCCGGCGGAGGCCCGGTCTCCGAGGAAGCGGTCCCGCCGCTCGGGGGCGGCTTCCGGCTCACCGCGGACGTCGAGACGGGCGACGCCACCGCCGGCGTCGTGTGCGCGCTCGGCGACTGGAGCAACGGGTGGGCGTGTTACCTGCTCGACGGACGGCTGGTCGCGACGTTCAACGTGTTCGGTACCGCGCACCGGTTCGAGGCAGAACGCGCGACACCCCCCGGCCGGCACGCGCTGGGCATCGAGTACGGCCGCGAGCAGCCGGCCGGCGGCCCGGTCGCGCTGACCGTCGACGGCGAGGTCGTCGCCGAGGGTCGGCTACCGGTGAACCTGCCGTTCCGATGGCAGATCGGAGGCGCCGGCTTGCTCATCGGGCGAGACCGCGGCTTCCCGGTTTGCGATGACTACGAACCCCCGTTCCCGTTTACCGGAACCCTGAACGAGGTCGTCCTCGAGATTCCCTCGCTCGAGCGCCGCGTGCCGCGCGACGAGGTCGCGACCGCGCTCCGGCACGAGTGAGAGTGGCGACTGGTGTGTGACTAGCGCCCGCCCGGAAACGGTGTGAGCCCCGGCGGGGCCGTCCAATGGATCGGTGAACGTTCGGGCTTGTCGCCCCTTGTGGGCAGGGTCATGCTGCGGAGAGCTTCGGTCCCGCTGCGAAGTGCACCGGCAGTCAGCGCGCGCGCCACATCGAGTTGTTCGGACGCCGATGCGTGAAGGCCGTTGAGCTCGTCGAGCACTTCTATGTGCTCCCGCACAGCCTCCCGAAGCTCGAGAGCCCATTGGCCCGCGACCTTGTCGAACGCGGCCGGCTGCACGTCCGCAACCCGCCTGTTATCCGGCGAGGCGGCCGCTTGTTCGATACGGCCAGTTGCTGACGTCACGAGCGACCGTGCTTGCTCGAGCCGTTCAGCAGCGGTGTGCTCAATGCGGTGCGCTTCATCGACCAGCTCGCTGCGGAGTGCTCGAAACTGCTCTCGCAGGGCGTCCTCCAGTGCGACGAGCCTCTTCCCCGCGAGCTCTTCGAAGGCCGCCGTCTCTTGGGC
>JALZAA010000392.1 GCA_030948625.1 Actinomycetota bacterium | reverse complement strand
GTGTTCACCAAGGGCGAGCCCGCGCGCGTCAGTTAGGCACCGACAGATTGCCCGGCGGCCGGACGAGCTCCGGCCGGATGACACCACCGGGTTCCATGGTTTGTGAGCCGGTCGGAGAGCGGGTATGCCTACAGCGTGGAACGCGAAGTGCCGGAGGGAGATGCGCTCGAGCAGGAACGCGACGCCTTTCCCGGGGGCGAAGGACGACGAGGCCGAGCTTGATCGGGTGACCGACGACCCCGAGGCGCCGGAGGCCGACGCCTTCGAACAGGCGCAGCCGGCTCCCGTCGAGGACGACGACCTGCACGAGTAATCGAGCGGGTCCACGCCGTGCGCGACGGCTCCGGTGAGACTGCCTGGGTGACACGAGCGGACGCCGAGACGGACGACGCCGTCGTCGCCACCGAACGGTGGTTCCTGAAGCGGGGTCTGCCCCACTTCATCGCCGACTACAGCCCGACCCGCGATGTGTTGACGCGCGCCGTGCCGTTGCTGACCCTCATCTTCCTGTTCGAGGTCGCGAACGCGCCCAGCCGCGACTTCCCGATCTGGCTCGACATCGTCGCGGTGGTCTCCGGGTTGGCCATCCTGCTCGGCGCCTGGATCGTCGCGAACGGCATCCGTGGACGACCCCTCTTCGCCCGTCCGGACAGCATCGGCGTGTTCGAGATCGCGGTCTTCGTCCTCGCGCCGCCGGCCATTCCGCTGCTGTTCGGTGGACAGTGGCGCTCGGCGCTCGTCACTGCCGCGAGCAACGCGGGCCTGCTGATCGTGATCTACCTCGGGACGAGCTACGGCGTCGTGCCCCTGACGCGGTGGGCCGCGGGCCGCACCCTGCGAGAGCTCGAGCAGGTGGTCAACCTGCTTGTCCGCGCGCTGCCGCTGCTGATCCTGTTCATCACCTTCATCTTTCTGCAGAACGAGGCATGGCAGATCACGCGCACGCTGCACGGTCCCTACTACTGGATCGTCCTCGGTCTCTTCGTGCTCATCGGCGTTGCGTTCTCGGTCATTCGACTGCCGCGGCAGATCGGGGAGCTGTCGGACTTCGAGTCCTGGGATGCCGCGGTCACGCGCGTCGAAGGCACACCGGCATCCGAGCTGGCCCACGAGCTGGTCCCGGAGAAGCAGGTCGACCCGCCGCCGCTGACGCGGCGCCAGTGGGGCAACGTGGCCCTGGTCGTCCTGTTCAGCCAGTTCCTGCAGGTGGCACTGGTCTCGGCGATGGTGTTCGTGTTCCTGTTCGCGTTCGGCGGGCTCGTCGTGACCGAGCCCGTCGCACGGGGGTTCATCAACGCCTCGCCGCACGTGCTCGCCAGCCTCGACCTCTGGGGCCGGCACATGGTGATCACCGAGGAGCTGCTGCGAGTGACCGGGTTCCTCACCGTGTTCTCCGGCCTGTACTTCGCCGTCACCGCGCAGACGGACGACGCGTACCGCCGCGAGTTCATCGGAGAGATCCTCGAGGAGATGCGCCGGTCGCTCGCCGTCCGGGCCGTCTATCTCCTGGCGCGCGGCCGGAAGGCACGGGCGCCGGCGGAGGCATAGCTAGTACGATCTCGTCAACGTGATCGCATTTGCGACCCGTTCTGGAAGCGTTGAGAGGCCGCCGTGCCCGGCACGGTGATCGTCGGCACCCAATGGGGCGACGAGGGCAAGGGCCGGTTCACCGACTACCTCGCCAAAGAGAGCGAGCTAGTCGTCCGCTACCAAGGCGGCCACAACGCCGGCCACACCATCGTCGTAGACGGCGAGGTCTTCGCCCTCCAGCTCGTCCCGAGCGGAATTCTCTACGACTACGTGACGCCCGTGATCGGCAACGGCGTCGTCGTCGAGCCCTCCGTGCTCGTCGAAGAGCTCGACATGCTCGCGGCCAAGGGGATCGACGGGAGCCGCCTGCGCGTGTCCGGCAACGCGCACCTGATCATGCCGTACCACCAGGAGCTCGATCGCGTGACCGAGCGCTACCTGGGCAAGAACAAGCTCGGGACGACCAAGCGCGGCATCGGTCCCGCCTACGCCGACAAGGCGTTGCGCGTGGGGCTGCGTGTGCAGGACCTGCTGGATCCCAAGATCTTCCGCGAGAAGCTCGACCTCGTGCTGCGGGAGAAGAACGGCGTGCTCGCCAAGGTCTACAACCGGCTCCCGCTCGACGCCGACGACATCTGTGAGCGGTACCTGGGGTTGGTGCCGCGGCTGGAGCCGCTCATCACCGACACCGTGCACCTCATCCACGGGGCGCTCGACGCCGGGCAGCGCGTGTTGTTCGAGGGCGCACAGGCCACGTACCTCGACCTCGACCACGGCACGTATCCGTTCGTCACCTCGAGCAATCCGGTGGCAGGCGGTGCCTGCACCGGCTCGGGCGTCGGCCCGCGCGCGCTCGACCGCATCGTCGGGATCACCAAGGCGTACGTGACCCGGGTCGGAAGCGGACCGTTCCCCACGGAGCTGGCGGAAGGCGATCCCGTCGGAGACCTGCTCGTCGACCGCGGGGGCGAATACGGCACCAACACGGGACGGCGGCGCCGCCCGGGCTGGCTCGACGCGGTGATGCTGCGCCACGCCGTCCACCTCAACACGTGCACGGAGGTGGCGATCACCAAACTCGACGTGCTCTCACCATTCCGAGAGATCAAGGTGTGCGTCGCGTACGAGGGCGACGACGGCACGCGTTACGAGCACGTGCCGTACCACCAGTCGGTGTTGCACAAGGTGCGTCCCGTGTACGAGACGCTGCCGGGCTGGGGCTCCGAGATCGACGGCGCCGGCCGCATTGAGGACCTGCCCGACGCGGCGCGCGATTACGTGCGGTTCGTGGAGAAGATGGCGGGCGTGCCGGTGACGTTCGTGTCGGTCGGCCCGGGTCGCGAGCAGACCGTCGTGCTGCCGCGGGCCGCCTGACACACTCAATGCGGGTTCTCGTCGTCGGTTCGGAAGGGCGCGCTCACGCGCTGGCGTGGGCGCTCGACAACTCGGCATCGGTCGACGAGGTCATTGCCGCGCCCGGCAACCCGGGTATCGCGGCGATGGGCATGCGATGCGTGCCGGTCGAGGCCACCGATCCCGCCGCCGTGGCGAGCGTGGCCGAGGACATCCGTCCGGACCTTGTGGTCGTCAGCGCCGAGGAGCCGCTCGTGCGCGGGGTGGGCGACGCGCTCCGCGCCCACGGGATGGTCGTGTTCGGGCCCGGCGCGGACGGCGCGCGGCTCGAGGGGTCGAAGGCGTGGATGAAGGCGGTGCTGGCGGAGGCGGGCGTACCGACGGCGCGGCACGCCGCGTTCACCGCCGATCAGGAGGACGAGGCGCTCGCGTTCCTCGACCGGCTCCCCGGCCTTTACGTGGTGAAGACCGATGGGCTCGCGGCGGGAAAGGGTGTGGTCGTCACCGATTCGCTCGACGAGGCCCGCGACGCCGTGCGCGCCGATCTCTCCGGCCGCGCCTTCGGGGACGCCGGCCGCACGGTGGTGATCGAGGAAGGCCTGACGGGGCCGGAGCTCTCACTGCTCGTCGTCTGCAACGGCACCACCGAGGGCACCCCCCTGGCACCGGCGCAGGACTTCAAGCGCATCGGTGAGGGAGACCGCGGACCGAACACGGGAGGGATGGGCGCCTACTCGCCCGTCCCGATAGCCCGCACGGACGTCGTGGACGAGGTCATGGAGCGCGCCGTCGGCCCGACGCTGCACGCGCTGGCGGCGCGCGACATCCGATATCACGGCGTGCTGTACGCCGGGCTCATGCTCACACCCGACGGCCTCAAGGTGCTCGAGTTCAACGTGCGCTTCGGCGACCCGGAGGCGCAAGCTGTGCTGCCCCGGCTCACGAGCGACTTCGCGCAGCTGTGCCTCGGCGCCGCCGAAGGCCGCACTGACTTGCCCGCGAAGTTCGGCGACGACGCGTGCGTCACGGTCGTGCTGGCGACCGAGGGCTACCCGGCGTCACCCCGCAAGGGCGACGTCATCGAAGGCGTCGACGCCGCCGAGCAGCTGCCGGGTGTGACCGTGTTCCATGCCGGCACGCAGCAGGCCGACGGGCGGCTCATGACCGCGGGCGGGCGCGTGCTCGACGTCGCGGCGCTGGCGCCGACGCTCGCCGACGCCCGCGCCCGCGCCTACGAAGCCGCGGAGCGGATCTCCTGGCCCGGCGTGCAGTACCGGCGCGACATCGCGGCCGCGGCCGTAAACTCGATGGGGAAGGAGCCCGCTTGATCCGTCGGTACGCCCTCCCCGAGATGGCCGAGCTGTTCACCGACGAGACGCGGCTCTCGACGTGGCTCGAGGTCGAGCTCCTCGCCGTCGAGGCGTGGGCCAAGCTCGGCGTCGTCCCGCCCGCCGACGCGGAGGCGATCCGCAGCCGGGCGTCGGTCGACGTGCCCGCGGTCGAGGAGCGGGAGCGCCTCACCGACCACGATGTCGCCGCCTTCGTCGACGTCGTCCAGGAACGCGTGGGGTTCCCGGCCGGGGCGTGGGTCCACCACGGTCTCACCTCGAGCGACGTCGTCGACACGGCCTTGTCGGTGGTCCTCGTCCGTGCTTGCGATCTGATGCTCGATGCGATCGACGCCCTCGAGGGCGCCGTCGCGGCGCGCGCTCGCGAGTTTCGCGAGACGCCAATGGTCGGCCGCACGCACGGCGTGCACGCCGAGCCGACGACGTTCGGGGCCAAGCTCGCGCTGTGGGCCCTCCAGCTGCGGCGTGACCGTGAGCGCCTCCGTACGGCCCGTGCCACCGTGGGCGTCGGCAAGTTGTCCGGAGCGGTGGGCACGTACTCGAACATCGACCCCGAGGTGGAGGCGTTCGTGTGCGAACGGCTCGGGCTCGCGCCGACGCCGGCCACGCAGGTCATCGCGCGGGACCGGCACGCCGAGTTCCTGTACGCGTGCGCCTCGGTCGGAGCGTCCGTCGAAGCCTTCGCCACAGAGATCCGCCACCTGCAGCGCACCGAGGTGGGGGAGGTGGAAGAGCCTTTTCGCGAGGGAACCCAGAAGGGCTCCAGCGCCATGCCCCACAAGCGGAACCCCTGGCGGTCCGAGCAGCTGAGCGGCCTGGCTCGAGTGCTGCGCGCCAACGTGCAGCCTGGACTCGAAGACGTCGCGCTGTGGCACGAGCGCGACATCTCGCACTCTTCGGTGGAGCGGATCGTGCTCCCCGACTCGGCGCAGCTCGCGTACTACGTGCTCGTGCAGTTCCGTTCGATCGTCGAGGGCATGCGCGTGCACCCCGATCGCATGCTCGAGAACCTGCAGGCGTCGTACGGCTTGGTGTTCAGCCAGGCCGTGCTCCTCGCCTTGGTCGAGTCCGGCCGCTCGCGCGACGACGCGTACCGAATCGTGCAGCGCGCCGCGACGCGCACGTGGGAGGAACGTCGGCCGTTCCGTGCCGTCCTGGCCGAAGACCCGGACGTGAGCGCCACGCTGTCGCCCGAACGGCTCGACGCCTGCTTCGACCTCGGTCGGGCGCTGGCAGGAGCGGGACGCGTCGTCGACGCCTTGGATGCGCCGTGAGAGCGGCACCTCGAACAGGGGCCGGGGTTCCCCTGGCCCCGTATCGAGACGATGGCTGGCTGGAGCACTTGCGCCCGCAAGTGCGACCAGAGAATCAGTGACAGGCATCGCCCTCCCGCACGCGTACACGGGAAAGATCCGCGACCTGTACGACGTCGACCACGACCGCATCCTGATGGTGGCATCCGACCGCATCTCGGTGTTCGACGTGGTGCTCGACGACCTGGTCCCCGACAAAGGCCGCGTGCTCACCGCCCTCTCGACGTACTGGTTCGAGGAGACCGCCGACGTCGCGCCCAACCACCTCATCTCGTCGGACCCGACGGATCTCCCCGAGACCGCCGGCTCCGAGGTCGCCGGACGGGCGATGCTCGTCAAGGCCAGCCGGCCGGTTCGGCTCGAGTGCATCGGGCGCGGGTACCTCTTCGGCTCCGCGTGGTCGGAGTACGAGGAGCGCGGCACCGTGTACGGCGCGCAGATGCCCACGGGCTTGCGGCAGGCGGAGCGGCTACCGGAGCCGATCTTCACCGCGACCACCAAGGCCGTGGCCGCCGGCCACGACGAGCCACTCACCGACGCCGAGGCGGCCGCGCTCGTCGGCGCCGAGCTGCTCGACCAGATCCGCGACATCACGTTGCGCTTGTACAGGTTCGGCGCCGAGCGCGCCCAGGCTCGGGGCATCATCCTCGCCGACACGAAGCTCGAGTTCGGCGTCCGCGACGGGCGACTGCTGGTGATCGACGAGCTGCTCACGCCGGACTCGTCGCGTTACTGGCCGATGGAAGACTACCGGGTCGGCGAGTCGCCGCCGAGCTTCGACAAGCAGTACGTGCGCGACTACTACCTCGGGACCGGCTGGGATCACACACCTCCGGCCCCGCGACTGCCCGCTGAGGTGATCGAGGGAACGCGGGCCCGGTACGTCGAGGCGTACGAGCTCGTCACCGGGCGCAGCTTCGACGAGTGGTACCAGCCCGAAGCACCAAGGAGAGCCGAGCGGCGCCAGTACGATTGACGCGCATGAGGTACGAAGCCCGGGTCGAGATCTCACACCTCCCCGGGATCGCCGACCCGCAGGGCGCCACCGTCGAGCGCGCGCTCCCCGCGCTGGGCTACGACAACGTGAGCCAAGTGCGAGTCGGGAAGAGCGTCCGCCTGGTGATCGACGCTGCCGACGAGGCGACAGCACGGGCCCAGGCCCAAGAGATGTGCCATCGCCTGCTCGCCAACCCCGTCATAGAGGCGTATGCCGTCGAGCTCACCGAGCTGGCAGCGGATCCCACATGAGCGCGCGTGTCGGCATCGTGTTGTTTCCGGGCACGAACTGTGAGCTCGACGTGGCGTGGGCGGTCGAGCGGCTCGGCGGGACGCCGGAGATGCTGTGGCACGCGGACGAGGAGCTCCGCGGCGCCGACGCGATCGTCGTGCCGGGCGGGTTCGCGCACGGCGACTACCTCCGCACCGGCGCCATCGCCCGCTTCTCGCCCGTCATGGGCGCGGTCGCCCGTTTCGCTGCCGCCGGCGGGCCGGTGGTCGGCATCTGCAACGGCTTCCAGGTGCTGACGGAAGCCGGGTTGCTCCCCGGAGCGCTGCAGAAGAATGCGGGCCTGAAGTTCTTGTGCGAGACGGTCGAGTGCCGCATCGAGACCAGCCGCTCGTCGCTGACCGCGCTCGCCACGCCCGGAAATGTGCTCCGGCTCCCGATCAATCACTTCGAGGGCAATTACGTGTGCGACGAGGCGACCTTCCGGCGCCTGCACGACGACGACCGGATCGTGCTGCGCTACGTACGGAATCCCAACGGCAGCCTCGACGACGTCGCCGGCATCTGCAGCGAGGGTCGAAACGTCGTCGGG
>JALZAA010000389.1 GCA_030948625.1 Actinomycetota bacterium | reverse complement strand
CATTGCCATCGGATCGAACTGGTCGCGGAGGTCGTAGCGATCCTTCGGCGAGACGATCGGATCGAGAGAATCGGCGTCGTCGACGATCGCCAGGATTGCGCCGTGTCCTCGCACCGAGATGATGTAGCCGGCTTGCACGACGATGCCGGCCGCGCGGCCGCCGCCGATCAGGCTCGCGATGAAGGCCGTGAGCTCGAGCGGGAAGGCCGTCCAGTGCGCCCCGCGGCGCAGCAGGAGAGGCTGCCCCTCGACGAACGCCCAAATGGTGCGGTCGGCGCGGAGGAAGAGGCCGAGGCCGCCAAGACGCCGCGTGGCTTCGGCGACCAGTGCTCCGCTCTCGAGGAACTCGGCCGACAGCGATCCCAGCGGCGAGCCGGGACGCATCGCCTCGAGGCGGTGTCGCTGCAGCTCGAATCGGGGGTGCCCCTGCGTGTCGACGAGAAGCAGTGATCGCTGCCCGTCGAACAGCAGCGGCGCTCGCTTGGCGGCGCGGAGGTCGGCCGGGTAGTCCATGCGCAGCCGGGGCCGGTCATCGAAGACGTCGGCGATGACCACCCCATGTGTCGCTTCGCGGGACTCCACTCGTATACCGCTCAGCTCGATCAGGTACTCGATGGTCTCGGCGATGAGCTCCGTGGCTGCCGGTGCGCGTCGCGTGGCCGCGTACGCGGCGAGTATCTCGACGACGAAGCTGTCGCGCAGCGCCCGCCTCATGGACGGAGTCACGGGCTTCTGGGGCGCGCCGATGTCGCCGCGGAAGCGCGCCGCCGCCTGCAGTGCCGCACGCGGGAGCGTGTTCAGGATCTCCAGCAAACGGGCGCTGTCGGGTGTGACGACGGCGAGCGGCCCCTCGAGCCGGACGATGCACGTGACTTGCCAGCCCGGCGGTCCGTCGCCCGAAGCGGCCGCCGTCGTTGCCGACGCCGGTGTGGGCTGCGGCGGCGAGTCGGTGGGCGAGTAGACGAGCTCGACCACTGCGCCTTCGAGGATCTCGGTGATCGCCTCGGCGACGGCTTCGCCGACCGGATCCGCAGGCAGCTCGGAAACAGTGGATGACCGTTGCCAGCCCCGTCCGGTCATGCGCTGGCCGTCCAGTCGATCTCGCCGCCACCGATGCGATCGGGATGCTTCTCGAGCCACCGTCGGGCGTATGCGCACCTGGGGATGATCGTGAGCCCGTACCGGGCGGCCCGTTGCACGGCCGCCTCGACCAGCTCGCCGCCGATGCCCTGACCGCCGAGCGCCTCCGGTACCTCGGTATGGAGGAGCACCATGCGGTGACCTTCGATCACGTAGTTGAGCTCAGCGGTGTAGCCATCGCGGGTCACCTCGTACCGGCTTCGAGCGGCGTTGTCGACGATGTCAGTCATCGCATCTCGAATCCAACGCTCGATGGCGACGGTCGATTCCGATACCGTCGGCGCGCCTCGCAGGCGAACGCCTTGCCGTGATCGTAAGGGGGACCGTGAAGCTCTGGTCGGCGGAGATCGAAGCGCTGCGGCCAGAGACGCGCGAAGCCGTGGCGTCCGGTTTCGAGACGATCAACGAGATGGTCGGTACCGCAGGCCCGTACCCGGACGACCCCATCGAGCGAGCAAACGTTGCGCGTCGGCAGTTCGAGCGCATATATGCCCCCTCGCCGGACGCCGAGGAACGAACGATCGCAGGCGTCCGGTGCCGTGTGTTCCTCCCTGAAGGGAAGCCGAGCGCGGTGTATCTGCACTTCCATGGTGGGGCAATGCTCCTCGGCGCGCCGGAGATGAACGACATACCCAATGCCGACCTGTGCAAGCGGTTCGGTGTCAGCGTGGTGTCGGTCGACTACCGGCTCGCACCGGAGTACCCGTTCCCAGCAGGACCGGACGACTGCCTCGCGGTCGCCCAGTGGCTCGTCGAGCACGGCGAGCAAGAGCTCGGCAGCAACCGTTTGCTCATCGGAGGCGAGTCGGCCGGCGGATACCTGTCCGTCGCGGTGGCGCTGCGCATCCGCGACGAGCTGGACGCGATCGACCACGTCGCGGGAGTCAACCTCGTGTTCGGGATCTACGACTGGGGGCGAACGCCAAGTCAGCGCGGCATGCGCCCCCACGAAGGTCCCGATCTGCTCGACCCGGCGGAGATCCGGTTCGTCGCCGACTGCTACCTGCCCGATCGGTCGCTCGAGGAGCGACGCGACGCGACCGTGTCGCCGCTGTACGCAGATCTTCACGGAATGCCGCCGGCCCTGATGAGCGTCGGGACCTGCGACCACCTCGTCAACGACACGCTGATGCTCGCGGCGCGGTGGGCGGCGGCGGGCAACGAGGTCGAACTGTTCGTGGCACCCGACATGCCGCACGGTTTTTTGGCGTTCCCGTGCGCGATCACGGACCTGTGGGCCGAGCGGACGAACGCGTGGTTCGCCGACGTGCTCCCGCGCTGATCGTCGCCC
>JALZAA010000382.1 GCA_030948625.1 Actinomycetota bacterium | reverse complement strand
CACCCCATTGTGTGACCACACCGGCCGCAGGAACATGGCCCGTTCTGGCCGTTTTCGTCCCGCCGGCAGGCTAGTCCGGTCGGACTACCGGCCCGCCCGGCCAGGCTTGCACGCCCGGGAGGCGAGCCACTGAAGTGCCTGCATGTCCCAGCCCCCGGACCCCGAGCGCGGCCCGCTCAGCAAGCGCCTTCCGGGGGGGTTCGTGCTCGAGGCCGGAGCCGTGTGGGGCCTGTACCAGGCGTACCGCTGGGTCAGGAACGCGGTGGCGGGCACGGCGAGCGAGGCCCTCCAGAACGCGAAGCAGATCATCGACTGGGAAGAGCGGGTCGGCATCTACCACGAGCGAACGATCCAGAAATGGTTCCTGCCGTACCGATGGTTCATCGGCTTCTGGAACGTCTGGTACGGATCGGCCCACTTCGCCGGCCCGGTCGTCACGCTGGTCGCGCTGTACCACTTCGATCCCGGGCGCTACGTGCGGTGGCGCAACACGTTCCTGTGGATGCTTGCGCTCGGCCTGCTCGGGTTCTGGCTCTATCCGCTCATGCCGCCCCGGTTGCTCCCGTCGAGCTTCGGGTTCGTCGACACGCGCCTCACGTACTTCACGATCGGCAAGCCCGTCCCCCATTCCCAGGAGGGCGGCAACCTGTTCGCCGCAATGCCCAGCCTGCACATCGCGTGGGCGACGTGGGCCGTCTTCGCACTGTGGCCCCTCGTACGGCCGTGGTGGGGCCGCGTGCTGCTTGTTTCGTACGCGGTGCTGATGACCTTCTCGACCGTGGTGACGGGCAACCACTACTTCCTCGACGCGGTCGGTGGCTGGGGCGCGCTCGCCGTCGGGTACATGCTCGCCAACTGGCGCGACTGGTGGCCGTGGCGGCCGGCACGGGTCGAGCGGGCCTAGTCGCGGGTGTCGGCCGCGCTGCCCGACTTCGACCGCGAGAGCGCGGCGAAGACGGTCGAGGTGCCTGTTCCGTACGCGACGTGAGCGCTGAAGTCCTTGGCCAGCGTCTTGGCGTCGTACTCCCACAACGGCCGGTACACCTTCGCCAGCGGAAGCGCGACGTAGCTGCTCAACCACACGACGGACGCAAACGCCAGCCCGGACCACCGCGGCATCTTGCGCGCGGAGCCGGCGACGATCCCGTACTGCGCGCCCCATCCCATCCCGTACGACCAGTGCACGACGTTGTTCGTGGCGCGAGCCCACTCGTCCGGCAACTCCCGCTGCAGGAACGCCTCGGCCAGCCGGCGCCCGACCTGGCCGGGAGCAGACACGTCGTCCCACGTCTTCACGTCGGCGCCGGTCTCCCACGCCCAGAAGCCTTGCTCTCCTCCGGCGCGCTTGTAGCGCGTGAACCAAACGAGATCTAAGGCGACGGTCCCCACCGCGCCGGCGGCGAGACCCCGGACGACGGCGCCGAGCGGTGAGAGCTTCGGGCCGCCGGACGGTCTGCTCATCGGATGGTCCTCCCTTGCGCCGCCGTGCAGCGCGGCGGCTGCGGCATGGCTTACCCGCTCGCACCCGCCGCCAACAACCGCCCCGAGGCGGAACCTCGACGTCGTCGGCGGTGTATCGAGAACGGCAGGTCGCCGCGTCGGGAGGATGCGCCCGTGATGAAGCTTCTGAAGCCACGGCTGCTCGCGGTGATCACCGTGACGGTGGCAGCGGCGTGTGCACTCCCAGGCCATCTCGCAGCCGCGGAGACCGCCGCCGGTGAGCGCCCGTTGCCGCCGCCGGTCGAGGTCCGTCCCGAGCCCCAAGGGGCGACGCTGGGCGATCCGGCGTTCGAGCCCGTCATGGGAGCGCGCGCGGACTTCGGGCGGGTCGGCGGCGCGGTGTACCAGGTCGAGGTACCGAAGAACTGGAACCGCAGGCTCGTCCTCTTCATGCACGGCTTCGAGGACCTCGGGCCCGAAGCCAACGTCTCGCCTCCGGACTTCCGCAGGTATCTGATCGCCCACGGCTTCGCGTGGGGCGCCTCGAGCTTCAGCAGCACATCTCTCATTCCCGGCCGCGCCGCCGACGAGACGGCCGCGCTCTGGGACTATTTCGCCCGCACGTACGGCCGCCCGGCTCGCAGCTACATCACCGGCTTCTCGATGGGCGGCATGGCGACCCACATCGCGGCCGAGCGGTACCCCGATCGCTTCGACGGCGCACTCGGGCAGTGCGGCGGCGCGGGGCAGACACCTTCAGCCGTGACCGGCGGCGCCGACTACTTCGCGGCGGGCGCCTACGCCGCCGGTGTCACCCAGCAAGAGTTCGACGCCACGACCGACATCGGCGCGCTGATCCAGGACCGCATCGTGCCTGCGCTGCGCGACCCACAGGTGCACAAGCGGTTCGATGACATCGTGATCGACCTCACGGGCGGGCCGCGCAAGTTTGCGCGCGAGGGCTCACGCGCCGAAGAGGAGACCAACTGGCGCCGGCTGCGGTTGTCAGTGGGCGCGGGGCTCGTCTCGAATTCCGACACCACCTACCGGCTCGGACCGCTCAGCGACGTCCCGAGCGACGAGTTCAATCGAGCTGTCATTCGTCTCCGGCCCAACGACGATGTGCTGCGCGCTTTCGTAGAGGGCAACGAGACGACGGGCGATCTCCGCATGCCGCTCCTGACTCTCCACACGACGGGTGATGGAGAGGTTCCCATCGAGCAGGCACGGATCCTGCGGCGACGTGTCGATGCAGCAGGGAAAGGCGACCGACTCGTGCAGCGCGTGATCCCCGACCCCGGGCATTGCGGCTTCAGGACCACGGAGCAAGAGGCGGGCCTCGAGGCGCTGATCGCCTGGGTGGAAGAGCGTGAAGCCCAAGGGAACCAACGTTCTCGTGAACGACCTGCGCAAGCTCGATCGCACGTTCGAGTCGAGTCCCCGCCCCGGAACCCGTGCCGCGAACGAGGTGGCGGGCGCCCGCGAGCGCGTGGTTCTCAACGGCCGCCTCACGGTGGACGGGAAGCCGTTCGACTCGAACTTTGTCGGCGCGATCGTCCAACGGGACGGTCTGACCACGCCGTGCCAGTACACGCTGCCGAAAGTGCAGGACGGCCGGTACGACATCACGGTCCTCGCCGACGCGGAGCTCGGCGGCTGCGGTGCGAATGGCGCTCGGGTCGTCCTCTGGACCTTCGCCAACGGCAGGATCCTCTACGGCAACGAGTCCATGCCATGGCCCCGGAGCGGGCGTACCGCGACCTTCGATGCGACCTTCTCGAGCGCGGCACCCAACGGTGGCACACAGCCCGTGGTGCAGTTCGTCGGCGAGGTCTACGACCGTCGCGGCCGCAACATGCCACCGGGAACGCGTGTCGAGGCGTTCGTCGGGAACACGCGTTGTGGCATCGCGTCGATTCGGCGTACCGGCAGCTTCGCCGGCTACTCGCTCGCGGTCGCGGGCCCCGAGTCAATCGCGGGATGCGAACGCAGTGCAACGCTCACCTTCCGCATCGACGGTCGGCCCTCCGTCGACACCGGTATCAACCAGGAGTCGCGGCGAGATTCGCGGGATCTGACGCTGCGCTGACGATCAGTCGCACGTAGAGCGACGACGTCTGCACGCTATGCGCGCACGCGTCGAAAACTTGGCGCGAAGTCCACCAATCTCTTTCGCGTCG
>JALZAA010000380.1 GCA_030948625.1 Actinomycetota bacterium | reverse complement strand
TCGATGGCAACGGAAGAAGTGGAACGCCAGTCCGAGCAGTGGCATCGCGCCGTCGAGCGGGCCCGTGCGTGGGCGTCTGACGACGCGTGATCGCTACGCGACCGCGGCGGGCCTCGCGACGGCACGTTCGAGCGTGGCCAGCGGCACCGGCTCGACCGGGACGTCCTCCGCCTTCTTGGTCGCGTACGTGTCGACGTACTCGTAGCCGGAGAGCTGCTGGATCTCGAACATCACCTCGTCGGTGATCTGGCGCAGGACGAGTCGGTCGTGCTCGCGCCCCGCGTACCGGTCGACCGCGATCGGTGCCCCGAACTTGATCGTGACCTTCCGGAACAACCGTGGGAACTTCCTTCCGATCGGGTTGATCTCGTCGGTCCCGATCATCCCGACGGAGACGATCGGTGCGCCGGTCCGTAGCGCAAGGCGCGCGCCGCCGGTGTGGCCCCGGTGGAGGTACCCGTCGCGGGTTCGGGTGCCCTCGGGATAGATGGCGAACACGCCGCCCCGTTCCAGCACTTCGGTGGCCGAGCCGAGGGCACGCTCGCTGGCGCTTCCACCCTCGCGCCGGATCGGGATCTGGCCGACGCCGCGGAAGAACCAGGCTGTCTTCTTGTCGTCGAAGTACTCGGCCTTGGCGACGAACGTGACTCGACGGCGGATCACGAGCGGCAGGAACAGCGAGTCCATGAACGAGCGATGGTTGCAGGCGAGGATGACGGGCCCGCGCTCGGGAATGCGGTCACGTCCCTCGATCCGCAGGCGATAGAAGAGCCGCAGGATCGGCGTGAGGATCGCCTTGATGACCCAGTAGAGCACCGCACCCCTTCCACACCGGTCGGACGCCCCGAGCTTAGGTGGAGAGCGAAGTCGAACGTTCTTGACCGTTTGGTCAAGTGCTTCTACTTTTCTCCCGATGCGCCGCAAGCTCACCCAACGGGGAAAGGACCGCCGCCTCCAGCTGATGGAACACGCGTCGAAGCTGTTCGCCGCGCGTGGCTACCACCCCACCTCGGTCGCCGACATCGTCGAGAGCCTCGGCGTCGGCAAAGGCGTCTTCTACTGGTACTTCTCCTCGAAGGAGGAGCTGCTGGCGGAGATCCTTCGCGAGTCGCACCAGGCCCTCCGGCGCCGTCAGCAGCAGGCGATCGGCGACGAGCCCAACCCCGTGGTGCGCATCGAGCTCGGCATCCGCGCGTCGATCGGGTGGTTCCTCGACCACCGGAGGTCGTTCACCCTCTTCCAGTTCGCTGCCAGCGACGAACGCTTCGCGCCGGTGCTGCGGCGCAACCACGACGTCGCCATCGCCGACACGGTGCGCCACATCAAAGAGGCGATCGTGGACGGCCTCATAGCTGACCAGAACCCGGAGGTGCTGGCGGAAGCGATGGTCGGCGCCATCAACCAGCTGACCCAGACCTACGTGTTCGAGCGCAGCGAGCCCGTCGACCGCACTGCCGAAGCCGCCGTCAGCTTCTGCCTCCACGGCCTCGTCGGCAAATAGCTGCAACAACACGGCGTCGCCGCCGGATCCATCGGCGCCGGCGAGTTTGAGCGAATCGGGATTCGCCGCAGGCGAATGACGATGAGCGAACTGTCCGAGTCCGCCGCCGATGTGTTCCGGCGGCGGCGCCACGCTTGCGCGATTACCCGAGCTTCGTGAGGGCGCGGCGGATGCCGCGGACGGCCTGGCCGATGCGCTGCTCGTTCTCGACGAGCGCGAAGCGCACGAACCCCTCCCCACCGGGCCCGAAGCCGACGCCGGGCGAAACCGCGACCTTGGCCTCCGGCACCAGCATCTTGGCGAACTCGAGGCTGCCCATCTCCTCGTACGGCTCCGGGATCGGCGCCCAGACGAACATCGTTCCCCGCGGCCGCTCGATGTCCCATCCCGAGCGGGCCAGCCCGTCGATCAGCGAGTCGCGCCGTCCCGTGTAGACCGCGTTGACCTCGCGCGGGTAGTCGGGTGCTTCGTTCATGGCGACAATCGACGCGATCTGGATGGGCTGGAACGTGCCGTAGTCGAGATAGCTCTTCAGCTTGCTGAGCGCGGCCACGACCTCTTCGTTCCCGAGCAGGAACCCCATGCGCCAGCCCGCCATCGAGAACGACTTAGTAAGCGTGTACAGCTCGACCGCAACGTCGGCGGCACCCGGCACCTGCAGGATCGACGGCGGTTCGTAGCCATCGAAGCCGAGGTCGGCGTACGCGAAGTCGTGTACGAGCAGGACGTCGTGCTCCTTGGCGAAGGCGACCATGCGGGTCATGAAGTCGAGGTCGACGCACGCGGTCGTCGGGTTGTGCGGGAACGACAGCACGATGACGCGCGGTCGTGGCCACGACTGCTCCCACGCCTCCAGGAGGTTGGCGAAGAAGTCCTGCTCGGGACCGAGGCGCACGTGCCGGACCTCGGCGCCGGCGAAGATCGGTCCCCAGATGTGGATGGGATACGACGGGCTCGGCACGAGGGCGGCGTCGCCGGGACCGAGCAAGGTCCACATGAGGTGCGAGTACCCCTCTTTGGCGCCGATCGTCGTACAGGCCTGTGTGTCGGGGTCGAGCTCCACGCCGAACCGGCGGCGGTAGAGATCGGTGATGGCGAGGCGGAGCTTCGGGATGCCCCGGCTCGCCGAGTAGCGATGGTTGCGCGGGTTGCGTACGGCTTCACAGAGCTTGTCGACCGCGACCGTCGGCGATGGGATGTCGGGATTGCCGAACCCGAGGTCGATGACGTCCTCGCCGGCGCGGCGGGCGTCCATCTTCAGGGCGTCGATCGTGGCGAAGACGTACGGCGGCAGCGCGTTGATGCGCCGGAACTCCATCTACTGCACCGTACCAGGCGGCATTTCCCACCTTCGGTACTGTTTCGCCGCGATGCCCCCCATCGAAGCGGTGCTGATCGACGTCGGCGGTGTGCTGCTCCTCCCCGACCACGACCGGATCGCCGCCGCGCTTGCGCAAGCGGACGTGAACGTCGATCGCGACCTGCTCGACCATGCGCACTACGCCGGCGTGGCGGCCCTCGACCAGTTCACCGAAGGCGATCGCGAGATCTGGGTCAGGTACAACCGCGCGTTCGCACGTGCGTGCAACACGCCGGAGGACGCGCTCGATGATGCGGTCGAGCACCTGCTGAACGAGTTCGCGACGGGTGCCGTGTGGAGCCGAATGGTTCCCGGGTCGGTGGAAGCGCTGCAGGATCTCGCCGCGCTCGATGTGAAGCTGGCGATCGTCTCCAACGCGGACGGCGACACGGAGCAGCGGCTGCGCGAGCTCGGGATCTGTCAAATCGGACCGGGCCCGGGCGTCGAGATGGCTGCGATCCTCGACTCGACCGTGGTCGGCGTGGCCAAGCCCGACCCGCGCATCTTCGAGCTGGCGCTCGACTCGCTCGATGTCCCCGCCGAGAGCACCATGCACGTCGGCGACACGCCCGGTGCCGACGTGGACGGTGCGCACGCCGCGGGTGTGCACCCGGTGCTCTTGGACCCGTTCGAGCTCCACACCGACCTCGATGTCGAGCGGGTCGGGTCGCTCGCCGACGTCGTGGGCCTCGTACAGTCCGGGCAGCCCGCCTGATCGCTCGAAGGCTCAGCTTTGAACCTCGGTATGCGTCGCCTCGCGTTCCGCCCCATCCTTCTGGTCGTCCTCGTCGTCGCCGCCATGGTGCTCGGGGCGTGCTCGGACGATTCCGGCTCGAAGAACGCGAAACCGAGCCAGACGACCGCGCCGGCCAGCAGCACGTCGCCGGCGCCCGGAGGGTCGACCCCTCTTACCCTCAACGCAGATCCGGCGGAGTGCCTGCGGGGCCGTTCCGGTTCACCCGGATGGACTACGACGGGCCCGTGCAGACGCAATTCGGCCCCACCACGATCAAGGGCGGGATCGCCGGCCGGCGCATCGACTTGAAGCGAGACAACTCGTTCCACTTCACCGACGACGGCCGAGAGCGTGTCCAGTTCTCGTTGCAGAACACCTCGGGCGCAACCAACGGCACCGCGGTCCTCAAGGCGCAAGCGGACGGGACGTACGTACCCACCGCGAAGACCGCGTCGTTCAACATCACGGCGTTGAGCGGGTCGCTGATTGCAACGCTGCAGGACGGTTCGAACATCGACATCCCGCTCCCGCCGGACGGCACCGGGGTCAAAGAGACGTTCGGCCTCAAGGGCGAGGGGAACTACACCTGCGAAGGAAACGCCGTCACGGTCCGATTCGCCGCACTGACGATCGCCCTAGAGCGGGTCTGAGCTTCTGGTCGCACTTGCTGACGCAAGTGCTCCGGCCAGCCATCGTCTCGATCCGGGGCCGGGCACCCCGGCCGCTGCCAGTGGTGCCCCCTTAGGAGCATGAAGTCGAAAGAGATCAGCCTTCGATCGGCGTGAACCGCACCGGTATGAGGTTTCTAGGACCCGTTATGCTCCGGGTATGGATGCCGCAGCTATCTACGCCCGCCGGTCCCGCGATGACGAGGGCGACGCCGTGTCAGTCAGCCGCCAGGTGGAGCAATGTCAGGACTACTGCGCCCGCCGGGGGTTCAAGGTCGTCGGGACCTTCATCGACAACGACGTGTCGGCGTCCCGGTACGCGCGCAAGAAGCGCCCCGAGTACCGGCGTCTCCTCGATGCCGCGCGCGACGGTCTCGGTGTCATCGTCGCTCAGCACATCGACCGGCTGTATCGCCAGCCGCGCGAGCTTGAGGAACTAATCGACCTCGCCGCGTCGGGCGCGGTCCAGGTCCACACGCTCACCGGCGATATTGACCTACGCACTGGTGACGGTCGGGCGATGGCGCGAGTGTTGGTGACCATGGCGGCGAAATCGACGGACGACGACTCGCGCCGGTGGAAGGCACTCAAGGAGCACAAGGCGCAGAAGCGCGAGCGTGCCGGTGGCCCGCGACCGTTCGGCTACAACGCCGACATGACCGTACGCGAGTCCGAGGCAGAGCCACTACGCCAGGCAGCGCGTGACGTGCTTGCGGGTACGTCCGTCACCTCGATAGCGAAACGGTGGGACGACGCCGGTGTCCCCACTCCCCAGCGCGGCCGGTGGCAGGTGCCTTCCCTGCGCGCCGTGCTCACCAACCCGCTGCAAGCGGGGCGTTACGTCCACCACGGCGAGGACATTGGGGAAGCGTCGTGGGACCCGATTCTCGACGAGACCACCCATGAGGCGCTCAAGGCGCAGTTGAGGAAGGGCGGAGGTCGTGCGCCGTCGCCTAGCTCCGTGCTGGCGGGTCTCGCGTACTGCGCCTGCGGTGCGCGCATGTACCGCGACAAGGCGAACGGCGAGCCGGTTTTGCGGTGTCGCAAGGGTCCTGGTCGCAACGGGTGCGGGCGGTGTCAGATTCGGGC
>JALZAA010000367.1 GCA_030948625.1 Actinomycetota bacterium | reverse complement strand
GTTGCCGTTGACCCGCACCTCCCAGTGGAGGTGGGGGCCCGTCGACGTACCGGTCGAGCCGACGCGTCCGATGACCTCGCCCCGGCTGACGTGCTGGCCGACGTGGACTCCGATCGACGACTGGTGGCCGTACCCGGTGGCGAGCCCGCCCCCGTGGTCGATCAACGTCCAGTTGCCGTAGCCGCCGTTCGGGCCGGCCATGACGACGGTGCCGTCGTCGGCCGCCTTGATCGGCGTGCCCATCGACGCCCCGAGGTCGACGCCCGGGTGCACCCGCGAGGCGCCGGAGACCGGCTGGGTACGCGGCCCGAAGGGGCTCGTGACAGGGGCGTTCACCGGCAACAGGAACCGGCCGTTGCCCCGGCCTGATGCCGCCGTCGGCGTCGGGTTGCCTCGGCTCGCGGCGGCGGCGGCGATCTGGGCGTCGATCTCCGCCTGGACTGCGCTGTACTCGGCCTCGAACTCGGCCTTGCGAGCGCGGATGCCCTCGATGAGCTGCTGCTCCTCCGCCTCGGCGGCCACGGCCTGCTCACGCTCGTCGTCGGCCTGGGCCCGGAGCTGCGTCACGCGGTCGCGCTCGGCGGCCGCCGCCTGCTCCGCCTCCTGCGCCTTCGCCTGCTCCTTCTTGAGGTCGCTCTGCGCGTCGTCGAGCTGGACCTTCAGGCTCCCCTGCCGCTGAAGCTCTCGCTCAAACTGGCGCGTGTTCTGCCCGAGGTACTTGCTGCCGGCGAGGAGCTCGTGGGCGCCGCCCCCGCTCGACAGCAACGTCAGTGCGCTGCCACTCCCGTTGCCCGAGCCTTTGTAGAGCGACACGGCCGAGTCGTTGAACTTCACCCTGGATAGGTCGATCTCCGCCTTGATGCGGTCGATGTCCCGCTGGACCGTCTCGATCTGCGCGTTGATGCGGGCGATCTCGGCTTCGGCCGCTTGCACCTGCCGAGTGGCCTCGTCGACCTGGCGGTCGAGCGCCGCCACCTGGGCCTCGAGCGCTTGGCGGCGCGCCGTCGCGGCCTGGAGCTCCTTGATGGCGGCGATCTCCGCCGCCGAGGCGCCCTCGATGGCGCCCGACAGCTCGTCGCGGCGGGCCTTCGGGTCGGGCGACGGCTGGCCACCGGCGATCGCGGGCGCGAGCAGGCCAACTACGAGCGCGCCCGCGACAAGGCAGAGGAGGGTGCGATGGAGCTTCACCGAGCGCTCAGGCTAGGCAACAGGAGCCACACTGGCAACAGTCACGCCCAAACTACGCATCTCGCCATGGGCACCCCTTCCGGGGCGAAGGATTGCGGCCGGCGGCCGGGGCACCGACCCCGGGCATCATGACCTCGGACGCGCCGGAAGAGGTGGATCCTCAGACGCGGAGGAAGCGGCGGAGCCCGACACCGGCGCCGACGGCGCCGATGATGGCGCCGCCGAACAGAATCCCGATGCTGATGGTGGCGGCATTGCCGGTCGTCACGAAGAAACCGCGGAAAAAGCCCTCGGTCGTGTCGAGCTGACTCAGCAGGTACTGGAGCGCGAACACACCGCTCACCGCGAGCCCGGCGCCCATTGCGCCCTGCACGAGGCCCTCGGCCATGAACGGGATGCGGACGAACCAGTTGGACGCGCCGACGAGCTTCATCACCTCGATCTCGCGTCTTCGGGCGAACGTGGCCAGCCGGATCGTGTTGACGATCAGGAACAGCGACGACGCGATCAGGATCGTCGAGATCGCGATGAACATGTATCGGAGGAAGTTGGTGATGTCGATGAGCTGCTTGATCGCCTTGTCGGCCGTTATCGCCTCGTCGACGCCCGGTCGAGTGTTGTACTTCTCGGTGAGCTGCTTGGTCAGCTTCACCTGCGTCGGAGCGACCCGGAACGATGCCGGCAACGCGCTCGGGTCCACGGAGCTGACCAGGTCGGGCTTGTCGCGGAAGATCCGCTGGAAGTCCCCGTAGGCCTGCTCCTTGGAGATGTACTTCGCGCTCTTGACCTGCTTGTCGCTGGTCAGGTCGGCGCGGAGTGAATCGATCTGTTGCTGCGTGGCGTCGGGGGCCGTCTTCATGTAGATCTCGAACTCGACGCCGTTCTTCCACTTCTCGGTGCCGTGGTCGACCCAGGTCTGGAACAGCAGGATCCCGCCCAGGAGGAGCAGCGACACCGTCACCGTGAGGATCCCGGCCACCGTCATGAGCAGGTTGCGGCGCAGCGAGATCAGCGTCTCACGCGCGAAGTAGCCCAGCTGGCGCATCATCGGGTCAGATCAGCTCCCGACGCCATACACGCCGCGCGACTGGTCGCGCACCATGTGCCCGCGATCGAGCTCGATGACTCGGCGACGCATCGCATCGACGATGCGCTGGTCGTGAGTGGCCATGACCACGGTCGTGCCCGTGCGATTGATGCGGTCGAGAAGACGCATGATGCCGACCGTCGTGGCCGGGTCGAGGTTGCCGGTGGGCTCGTCGCAGAGAAGGATCAACGGACGGTTCACGAACGCCCGCGCCATCGAGACGCGCTGTTGCTCGCCACCGGAGAGCTCGTTCGGGAAACGGCTGGCCTTCTTGCTCAGCCCGACGAGGTCGAGGATCTGCGGCACCTGCGCCTGCACGATGTGGCGGGGCCGACCGATGACCTCTTGGGCGAAGGCGACGTTCTCGTACACGGTCTTGTTGGGGAGCAGCTTGTAGTCCTGGAAGATGCAACCGATGTTGCGCCGGAGCTGCGGGACCTTCCAGGAGCTGAGCCGTGAGATGTCGCGCCCGGCGACGATGAGCTTGCCCGAGGTCGTCGCCTCCTCGCGCAACAGCAATCGCAGGGCGGTCGACTTCCCCGAGCCCGACGGGCCCACGATGAAGACGAACTCGCCCTTGTTGACGTTGATGTTGACGTCGCGGAGCGCGACGACGTCGCCCTTGTAGATCTTCGTGACGTTGTCGAAACGAATCATCGAGGACCAGCAGCGAAGATGAGAAAGCCGTGGAGCCGGAGTGGTACAGACGCGGTTCTGCGGCAGGGTAGCAGGCCGTTCCCCGCTGCATCCGTCACGGAGGCGGGCTCACAGGTTGTTCTCACGCAGCTAGCTTCCCGAGGGCGGCGCCGCCGGCGCGCCCCCGTTCTGCTGCCGGTGCCAATGCAAGTAAGCCTCGATGAACGGATCGAGCTCGCCGTCGAGCACAGACTGCACGTTGCCGCTCTCGTATCGCGTCCGCTCGTCCTTGACGAGCTGATACGGCGCGAGCGTGTACGTGCGGATCTGACTCCCGAACGCGACGTCGCGCTTCTCCCCGGACAACGCGTCGAGCTCCTGCTGCCGCTCGACGCGCTGGCGCTCGGCAAGGCGCGCCGCGAGGATCTGCATCGCTTTGGCGCGATTCTGGATCTGCGACCGCTCGTTCTGCACCGACACGACGATGCCGGTCGGGACGTGCGTGATGCGCACCGCAGAGTCCGTGACGTTCACGTGCTGGCCGCCGGCGCCCGACGACCGGTACGTGTCGATGCGCAGCTCGCTGGGGTCGATCTCCGGCTCCTCGGTGTGCTCGAGCGCAGGCACGGCATCGAAGGACGCGAACGCGGTCTGCCGCCGCGCGTTGGCGTCGAACGGTGAGATACGGATGAGGCGGTGCACGCCCTTCTCGCCGCGCAGCAGCCCGTACGCGTAGCGGCCCTTCACGATGAACGTCGCCGACGTGATCCCCGCCTCGGTGCCACCCTGGACCTCGTCGAGCTCGACGTCGAAGCCGCGGCTCTCGGCCCACCGGATGTACGTGCGCAGCAGCATCTCGGCCCAGTCCTGGGCGTCGGTGCCGCCCGCCCCGGAGTGGATCTCGCAGATGGCGTCGCGCTCGTCGTGCTCGCCGCTGAACAGGGCGCGCAGCTCGAGCCGGTCGAGATCGGCGACCAGGGTCGTGATCCCGGTGTCGACCTCGGGCTCGACCGAGTCGTCGCCCTCCTCGGTGCCCAGCTGGAAGAGGGTCTCGAGCTCGGACAGGCGCTCTTCGAGCCCGTCGATCAGCTCGAGGTCGTCGCGTACGCGCGCCAGCTCGGTCGTGACCTTGCGCGCCTGCTCCTGGTCGTTCCACAGGTCGGGCCGGCTTGCGTCCTGCTCGAGCTCGGCCAGGCGCGTACGCCCCGCGTCGATCTGCAGGTAGGCGCGCGCGTCATCGACGCGGCGGCGGAGATCGGCCAGGGCTTCGGTGAAGTCGCGCATCGCGGGGCGAGCGGCCGGACGAGCCGCGGTTCAGCGACCGTGGCAGAGCTTGAACTTCTTGCCGCTTCCGCAGTAGCAGGGCTCGTTGCGTCCGGGTGTCTTCTCGACGTGCACCGGCTGCTGCACGACGTCCTCGGCCCGGTCGGCGACTGCGGTCGCGGTGGCGGGCGCCATCCCCTCGCCCATGCCGCCGCCTACGGGCTCCTCGAGCGGCTGGCTCGCCGCCGCGGCCGCGAGCGCGTCCGACCCCTGCACCGGTCCGTCGGCGGACGAGTACCGGATGTTGCTCGCCTGCGGGCGGGGTGAGTCTTCGGCGACGACTTGCACATGCGAGACGTATCGCACGAAGTTGTCCTGCACGCCGGCCATCATCGCCGTGAACATGTCGTAGCCCTCGCGCTGCCACTCGGCAAGCGGGTCTTTCTGCCCCATCGCGCGCAGGTTGATGCCCTCGCGCAGGTAGTCCATCTCGTACAGGTGCTCGCGCCAATGCTGGTCGATGACCGAGAGCATCACGCGCCGTTCGATCTCGCGCAGCGCGTCGGCCCCGATCGTCTGCTCCTTCTGCTCGTACAGCTCCAGCGCGTCATCGGTGAGCAATTGGACGACCTCCTCGCGTTCAGGGAGGTCGAGCTGTTCGCGCGTGATGCGGGTCGGGAAGGTGCTCTCGATCTGCGTGTGCAGCTCGTCGAGATCCCATTCCTCGGGATACTCCGTCGGGCACCACGTCTCGACGGCGTGACGCACGGCGCCCTCGATGGCCTCGAACGCCTCGTCGCGCAGGTCGCCACCGTCGAGGATCTGCTGGCGGCGCTTGTAGACGACCTTGCGCTGCTCGTTCATCACCTCGTCGTACTTGAGGACATCCTTGCGGATCTCGAAGTTGCGGTCCTCGACGGTGCGCTGCGCGCGCTCGATGGCCTTCGTGACCATCCGCGCTTCGAGCGGCGCGTCGTCGGGGAACGCCTTCCCCATCACCCAGTTCATGGCCCCCGTCGCGAACAGGCGCATGAGGTCGTCTTCGAGCGAGAGGTAGAACCGACTCTCGCCCGGATCGCCCTGCCGGCCCGACCGGCCTCGGAGCTGGTTGTCGATGCGCCGGCTCTCGTGGCGTTCGGTGCCGAGCACGTACAGGCCGCCGAGCTCGCGCACACTGTCGCCGGCTGGTTGGCACTCCTGCCGGAACTTCGCGACCAACTCCTGGAATCGCTCGGGTGACTCGTCGGGCGTGGAGCCCTCGGCCTGGAGCTCCTGGCGCGCCAACCCCTCCGGATTTCCGCCGAGCAGGATGTCGACGCCGCGCCCGGCCATGTTGGTGGCCACGGTGACCGCCTCCGGCCGCCCGGCCTGGGTGACGATGAGGGCCTCTTTGTCGTGCTGCTTCGCGTTCAGCACCGAATGGGGCACACCGCGCTTCTCGAGCAGCCGCGACAGCTTCTCGGACTTCTCGACGGAGATCGTGCCGACGAGCACCGGCTGACCGGCCTCGTAGCGCTCCTCGATGTCGTCGGCGGCGGCGTTGAACTTGGCGTCCTCGCTCTTGTAGATGAGGTCGGCATTGTCGGCGCGGACCATCGGCTCGTTGGTCGGGATCCCCACCACTTCGAGCGCGTATGTGTGCGCGAACTCGCCCGCCTCGGTGAGCGCGGTTCCCGTCATGCCGGCGAGCTTCTCGTACATGCGGAAGTAGTTCTGGAGCGTGACCGTCGCCAGCGTCTGGTTCTCGGACTTGATGCGGACGTTCTCCTTGGCCTCGACCGCCTGGTGGAGCCCTTCGCTCCAACGCCGGCCCTCGAGGATGCGGCCGGTGAACTCGTCGACGATCTTCACCTCACCCTGCTGCACGACGTAGTCGACGTCCGGCTTGAACAGCTCCTTCGCCCGCAGCGCGGCTTGCAGCTGGTGGACGAAGTTCTGGTTGACATGGTCGTAGAGGTTGTCGACGGCCAGCGCCTGCTCGACGCGCCCGACGCCCTCCTCGGTGGGGACCACGGTGCGCTTCGCCTCGTCGACTTCGTAGTCGCGGTCGCGCTTCAGGCCCTTCACGACGCGAGCGAACCGGTGGTACAGCTCCTGGGCGTCGTCGGAGCGGCCCGAGATGATCAGTGGAGTCCGCGCCTCGTCGACGAGGATCGAGTCGACCTCGTCGACGATCGCGAAGAAGTGGCCACGCTGGGACTGCTCGTCGCGTGAGAGGGCCATGTTGTCGCGCAGGTAGTCGAAACCGAACTCGTTGTTGGTGCCGTACGTGATGTCGGCCGCGTACGCCGCTCGTTTCTGCGCCGGATCGTCGATGTCGGGCACGACGATGCCCACCTCGAGACCGAGGAACCGGTAGACCTGCCCCATCCAGTCGGCGTCCCGCCGGGCGAGGTAGTCGTTGACCGTGACCAGATGGCAGCCGTACCCGGCAAGGGCGTTCAGGTAGAGGGGAAGCGTCGCGACGAGGGTCTTGCCCTCACCGGTCTTCATCTCGGCGACCCACCCGAAGTGGAGCGCGGCGCCGCCCATGATCTGGACGTCGAAGTGGCGCTGACCGAGCGTGCGCTTCGCCGCCTCCCGCACGACCGCGAACGCTTCGGGGAGCATGTCGTCGAGCATCTCGACGCGTGCTTCCTTGGCGTCGGCCTGGGCCAGGCGGCCGCGGAACTCGTCGGTCATCGCCCGGAGCTCCTCGTCGGAGCGCGCCTCCATCTCCGGCTCGAAGGCCGCGACTTCGGGGACGATCGACTGGAGCAGCTTGACCTTCCGGCCTTCGCCCGCGTGGAGGAGCTTCTTGAAGAGGCCCATGGCGACGAGTGTACCGGCGGGTTCTTCAGTCGCCTCCTCGCCGGAACAGCGCATCGGCGGCGCCGCGGTACCAGTCGCCGCGATCCCGCGACGACAGGACGCCCTCGTCGTACGCCGCCGACGGCAGGCCGCGGAAGGCCGCCACCGCATCACCCAGGGTTCCCGCGTCCTCGAACGCGCGGAGGTTCCGGAACACGGAGCGGGTCACGTGCTGGCACGACCACGGTTCGGACGACCGGCACCGAGCGAGCTCCCGGCGCACGATCGCGGGGTCCGGATGGGCGGCCAGCTCGCGGCTCAGGGCGACCTCGGGATTGGCGGGGTCGTCGATGCCGGCGCGGACCCAGATCCCGCCTTCCACCGAGCCGAACTGCGGGCAGTACTGGCTGCCGAATCCCGCCGTCCAGGCGTCGTTGCGGACCTTGCGGTATTGGGTGCGGAACTCCGCCGATTGCCACCACGGCGCGTACGCGCAGCTCCAGACGCCGTGAAGCTCGACCACGTCGGGCGCCGCGTAGTGGTTGAGGTAGCCGACGGCGACGTCGGTGCGCCCGGACTCCTGCCCCCGGCGCCAGACCCGGGCGAGCAGCGGGTCACCGAGCTCGCCCAGGTCGGTGATGTTGGCCCGCTTCTGGATGGAGATCAGGCCCAGGTCCGCGTTGGCGACCGAGACGACGCGCAGCCCGGACCGGCGTTGGACCGACGTCACCTGGGCCAGCACCCGTTTCGTGTCCGCCGACACGTCGCAGCACAGGACCGCGCGGGACGCCCAAGTACGGTGCGAGGCCAGGCCGCCGACGACGGCGCCGACCACGAGCACAACCGCGGCGGCGTTGCGGAGCGCGACCCCGACCGTGGGCGCCGATCCGACGAGCACTCGCGGGCGCTCTAAGCGCAGAGCGAGCGCAGCGGCGAGGCAGACCAGAGGGACGAGCGCGAACGTCACGATCCGCTCCACGGCGAGGCGGGCGGGACCGAACACGAGCAGATGGCAGGCGCCGCTCGACACGAGCGTGATGAGAAGCGCCTCGACCGGGCCGAGGCGTGGACGGACGAGCAACGTGAGGCCCAGCACGAGCGCGACCCACCACCACAGACCAAGCACCCGGGACGAGCTGACGAGCGCGTCGAAGCCGGGGAGGTCGTCGTTCGCGTACGCGCGCCACGCGAGAACAGCCGCACCCGCCGCGCCGGCGGTCGCGGCGACCGCAAACGCCGGGCTCCGCACGAGTCCCCCGAGCTCCGTGGACCGTCGGCGCACGACGTGGAAAGCCGCGTACGCCGCCGGCACGAGCAGTGGCCACAGGACCTCGGCCCAGAGCCGCACATTTCGCGCGGGTGAGATGCCCTGCGCCTCGGCGGTGTTCGGGAACACGTCGCGGAAGTACCAGACGCGAACGGCAAGCACCGCGAGCCAGAGCGCGACGGCGGGTGCGACGAGCAGGGCGACCCGGCGCCACCGCTCCCCAGCGCGGGAGCCGGCGACGACGAACGTCGCCGCGACAACGAGCAACGGAACGGCGTGGAACGCGAACTCGACGCGGCTCAGCGCAAAGAGCGCGACGACGATTCCGGCGACGGGCAGCAACGACGGCCGGCGCATGGCGAACGCGAGCGCAGCCACCGCCGCAGCGGCGAAGGCGTTGGTGATCGAGTTCTCCATGCCCGACGAGTGCCAGCCGAAGAATGCGTACGTTCCGAACAGCGCCGCCGCGACCAGCAGCGTCATGAGCGCCGTGGTGGCGGGCCGCCGCCGCGGCACGGCCAGACGGAGGAGGGCGAACACCGACACGCCCAGCAGCATCGTGGTGACCACGACCTGCACGTCAAGGAACCCTCGGTACCCCTGGCCGCCGAGCCCGTAGTAACCGGAAGCCGCCGCGAACTGGAGCGGCGCCGAATACCCCTCGACCCGCGACCCGGACACGCTCACGCTCACCGTTCCCACGTCGGCGAGCCCGCGTGCGTGACTCAGCGTCACCAGGGCGTCGTCGCGATACCGGTACGCAGTACCCGCTGCACTGTCGTCCGGGTAGACGTGGGTGAAAAGGAGATGGACACCGACCCATGCCGCCGCGACGAGCACGCCTACGAGGACGAGGCGCGAACGCCTCAGCTTTTCGGCGTCGCTGCTCCGGGATGTGGGTGGTGTCTCGACGCCAGGGTTCGACGAGCCGTCAGTCAACGTCCAAGAGCTTCTCGCGCATGGCGTAGACGACTGCCTCCATGCGTGAGTGCAGGTGCAGCTTCTCGAGGATGTTCCGGACGTGGTTCTTCACCGTGTTCTCCGAGATGTACAGCTCCTCGGAGATCTCGCGGTTGCTGAGGCCCTTCGCCACCAGCTTCAGCACGTCGATCTCGCGTTCCGTGAGGCTCGGCAGCAACGAGCGGTGCCGCTCCTCGGACTGCTGCACGAGAACGTTGAACTCGCTGAGCAGCTTGGACGCCATGGACGGCGAGATCAGGCTGTGGCCGCGCGCGACCGCACGGACGGCATCGGCGAGCTCCTCGATGGAGATCTCCTTGAGGAGGTAGCCGCTCGCACCCGCCTTCACCGCCGCGTACAGATCTTCCTCGTTGTCGGAGACCGTGAGCATGATCACCTTCGTGTCGGGAAGTCGCTCGCGGATACGGCGCGCGGCTTCGATGCCCGTGGAGCGGGGCATGCGCACGTCCATGACCACGACGTCGGGTGTCATCTCCTCGGCCCGGTGCACCGCCTCGATGCCGTCGGCGGCCTCCCCCACCACTTTGATGTCGGGCTCCTCCGAGAGAACGAGGTCGAGGCCACGTCGGAACAACGCGTGGTCGTCCACGATCACGACGCGGATCGATTCGCCGTCCGTCATGGTCCTGCCCGCCCGGGCTTCAACCGATCGTCTCGATCAGGCCGAGATTGCCGTCCCGGCGTCGGTAGATGACGGCGGCGTGACCGTTCTCCGAGTTCGTGAACAGGAAGAAGTCGTGCCCGAGGAGGTCCATCTGGAGGGCAGCCTCCTCGGGGACCATCGGCTTCATCGTGAACTGCTTGGTCTTCACGATGCGGTCGACGAGGCGCTCCTCCTCGTCGTCTGCGTCGGACGCGCCGTCATACGCGAGACCGGCGTCGACACCGGGTGCAACATGGTTCCGACGCCCGGCGTGCGACCGCGTGACGCGCTTCTCCTTGATGCGCGCGACCTGGTGCTCGATCTTGTCGATGACGAGGTCGAGCGCCGTCGCGGGCTCCGAGGCGGTCGCGTGAGCCTTCACGAAGTTCCGCTTCAAGTGGACGATCACTTCGCATACCTGGTTGTCGGCGACCCGCCGGTTTCGCAGCTCCGAGAAGTCGACCTCCACGCGCCCGGCGTCGTGCGTGAAGCGGGAGATCTTGTTCAGCTTGTCGCGAGCGAGCTTCCGAAGCCGGGGTGAGACGTCGACGTTCTTTCCTCGCACGACGATGTCCATGAGTGGACATCCATCATACGTGGGCTGCGCGGGGACGGCCCGGGGAGACCGGGCCGGGCTGCGGTGTGCGCGCCGCGGTGACGGCCACCACCCGTGCCGTGCCGCGGCTCCGCAG
>JALZAA010000357.1 GCA_030948625.1 Actinomycetota bacterium | reverse complement strand
CGGGCACGCTCGTACAGCTCTTCCTTCGATCGCCCCTCGTAGTCGACCCCGCCGAACGTCTCGCCTTCGCCCCGGCGCGCCGCCGCGCCGCCCCGCTTCGCTCGAGGATCGGACGGGCCCCGGCGCCTCTTCGGTACCCAGCGGTCGCCGATCTTCTCGGCCAACTCAGGCACTCGACGCCGACGACGATGACGTCCGGACGTTCGGGAAGCGTCAGCAACCGCTGTACCGTGTGCATGGCGCTGTCTCGCCGGTTACGCGTGATGACCACAACGGAGATCTCGCCCGGTGCGAACGGCAGCGAGCCGCCGCACGAGCCTTTCGCCGGTCGGAAACGCGTCACCTGGGAATGGATACCCGGGCCCTATCCGTATCTATCGTTGTGCAAGGAGAATGGTGCCGACCCGTGAACGTGATCGCGAGGCTGCCGTGACCCCCCGCCGGAGCGCGGGGCTCGTGGACGCGGGCACATCCCTCTACGCGGGGCCGTCACGGCGCCACGGCCGGGGCGTGTTCGCGGCGCGACGCTTTCGGAAGGGCGAGATCCTGGACCGTTGCCCTGTCCTCACAGTGTCAGCGCGAGACCGCGGGGTCCTCGAGCGGACGGTGGTGGGCTCGTACCTGTACGAGCAGGGCAGGGGAGCTGCGATCGCGCTCGGGCTCGGAAGCCTCCTCAACCATTCCTTCGAGCCGAACGCGGCATGCGAGCTCGAGGACGGAGAGGACGTGGCGGTGTTCCGCGCGTTGCGAGCGATCGGACCCGGCGAAGAAGTGACCATCCTCTACTGCGACGAGGGGGACCTGTGGTTCGACCCCCACGACAACGGTGAGCAGCCCCCGACGAACGGCGCCGGCGCAACGTCAGCGTCTCGCCGGCAGGCCAAGAAGAGGAGCGCACCGGCCAAGGGCAACGGGAAGCGACAAACTCGCGGACGATCACGGGGTTGAGCCGGAAACCGCTGGAATTGCAGTGGCGGTGCCCGCGAGTCTGAACGCGACCCAACAGGGACGCGAACCAAGAGGAATGGAGTCCCGGCCATGGTGTTGACCGCGAACCTCGGCTTCCCACGCGTGGGTGCCGACCGGGAGCTCAAGCGCGCGCTCGAGCGCCACTGGCGGGGCGACCTCGATGCAGACGGGCTCCAGGCCCTGGCACGGGAGCTCCGCGCCCGCCATTGGCGTCTCCAGCGGGACGCCGGTATCGACCACATCCCGTCGAACGACTTCTCGCTCTACGACCACGTCCTCGACACCGCGTGGATGGTCGGCGCGATCCCCGAAGCACTGGCCCACGCCGGCGACGACGTCGGCAGTTCGAGCTACTTCGCGCTGGCGCGTGGGGGCACGATCGACGGCCGCGACGTGCAGGCGCTCGAGATGACGAAGTGGTTCGACACCAACTACCACTATCTGGTTCCGCAGCTCGGGCCGGGACAGCAATTCCGCCCGGCACCGGCGAAACCGGTCGCGGAGTTCCTAGAGGCGAAGGAGCTCGGCATCAGCACGCGACCCGTGCTCCTCGGCCCGGTGTCGTTCTTGTTGCTCGCCAAGGGCGTTGACAACCCTCTGGCGTTGCTCCCGGCGCTTCTCGACGCCTATGAGTCGATCCTCGCCGATCTCGCGGGCGCCGGCGCGACGTCGGTCCAGGTCGACGAGCCGGTCCTCGCGCTCGACCTCGGCGCCGACGAACAGCGCGCCGTGATCTCCGCGTTCGATCGGCTCGCAGCCGTCTCGCCCGACCTGCGGCTCGTGGTGACGTCCTACTTCGCCGGTCTCGGGGCCAACACGGACCTCGCGCTGCAGCTCCCAGTGGCGGCGGTGCATCTCGACCTCGTGCGGGCGCCGAATCAGCTCGACGACGTGCTTCCACGCGTCCCCGACGAGCTCGGGCTCTCCCTCGGCGTGGTCGACGGCCGCAACGTGTGGCGGGCCGACCTCGACCGGGCGCTGGAGACCGTCGACCGGGCCGTCGAGCATCTCGGCGGCGATCGCGTGCTCGTCGCGCCATCGTGCTCCCTCCTGCACGTGCCGTTCGACGTCACACGCGAGAGCGGGCTGGATCCCGAGCTTCGAAGCTGGATCTCGTTCGCGGTCCAGCGGGTCCAGGAGGTCGCCACGCTCGGACGCGCGGCGCGAGAGGGGAGCGCCGCGGTCGCAGACGAGCTGAGCGCGGCCCGTGACGCAGCGGCGTCACATCGTGCGTCCCCTCGGGTGCACCGCCCGGATGTCGCCGAACGGCTCGCGGCGATCACGCCCGCGATGACGACCCGCTCGACGCCGTTCGCCGAGCGGGCCGCTGCGCAGGCTGCGCGCGTCCCGCTTCCGGAGCTGCCGACCACGACCATCGGATCCTTCCCGCAGACAAGCGAGCTTCGGACGCTCCGGGCGCGACTGCGGCGCGGCGAGATCGATCAGGCCGACTACGACCGCGCCATCGGTACTGCGATCCGCGACGCCATCGCGCTGCAAGAGCAGCTTGGCCTCGATGTGCTCGTCCACGGGGAGTTCGAGCGCAACGACATGGTCGAGTACTTCGGCGAGCAACTCGACGGGTTCGCCTTCACGCAACACGGCTGGGTCCAGAGCTACGGCTCGCGATGCGTCAAGCCGCCGATCATCTACGGGGACGTGCGTCGCCCGGGGCCGATGACGGTTCGCTGGTCGACGTTCGCCCAGTCGCTCACCGACAAGCCCGTGAAGGGGATGCTCACCGGACCCGTCACGCTCTTGCAGTGGTCGTTCGTGCGCTCCGACCAGGCGCGCTCCGTCACGGCTCGGCAGCTGGCGTTCGCCATCCGCGACGAGGTTGCCGATCTGGAGGCGGCCGGCATCCCGATCATCCAGATCGACGAGCCGGCGCTACGCGAGGGTCTTCCGCTGCGGCGCAGCGAGTGGCGCGAGTATCTGGCGTGGGCCGTCGAGGCATTCCGGCTCGCTTCGAGCGGCGTCGGCGACGCGACGCAGATCCACACGCACATGTGCTACTCGGAGTTCAACGACATCCTCGAGTCGATCGCCGACCTCGACGCCGACGTCATCTCCATCGAGGCCTCGCGTTCTCGCATGGAGCTGCTGCAAGCGTTCCGCGACTTCAAGTACCCGAACGACATCGGCCCCGGCGTCTGGGACATCCACTCGCCCCGTGTCCCGCCGACCGACGAGATGGTCGACCTGCTCGAACGGGCCGAGACCGTGCTCGATCAGCGCCAGCTGTGGGTGAACCCGGACTGCGGGTTCAAGACCCGCGGGTGGGAAGAAGTCGTCCCCGGCCTCGGCAACCTGGTCGCCGCGGCGCGCGCTGTACGCGCCGGATCCCGATAGCTCGGGCGCTAGCGGGCGCGTGAGACGGAGGAGGAGACAGCGCCCCGCCGCCGGCTGGGAAGCTGCAGGTTGTTGCAGCGCTCGCACACCTCGTCCGGGATCACGCCCCACCGCATCAGCACACCGAAGATCGTGCAGCCGAGGCAGATCGCGAACACCGACTCGAGCGTGGCGGCTCCCACGATCAGACCCAGGAGCACGTACGCGAGCCCGGAGTTGCCGAATCCGAAGTAGGCGATCAGGGCCGCGAGCGAGATCGTTGCGCCGACGGCCTGGGCAAACCGCTTCGGCGGCCCGGCGACGTACTTCGCACGCAGCGGAAGCCTCGGGGTCACCACGTTGGTCACGAGAAGCCCCAGCGGGCTGAGTGTCGATCCCGTCAGCACGCGAGCGACGAACCCGTACGCGATCGGGATCAGGAGCCAGGGTTGATCGAAGGCGATCGCGGAGACAGCCATGATGAGGACGCCGCCGGCGACCAGGCGCGCCGACAACTCGTTCACCGGATTCGGGAACGAGAACACGTCTCGTGCGCTCATGACCCGACGATACCGCTAAATCCGACAAGATCAGTCGGCTTTTGTCAACCTGGGTACCGTCGGGCGCGTGATCGGTATCGGTCCGGAGCTCGATGCGGCCCGCGCCCGCGTCGTGGAGCGCGGGCTCTCGGCCGATGCCGCCGGCCAGCTGCTCCAGGCCGTGAGTGGCCTGTCCTTGGAGGAGCTCGGCGCGGTGAAGCAGCTGGTGAAGCGCTTCTTCTCGCCGGAGCAGTGGACCGCGGCCGACGACGAGGCCCTCGCGGACGCCGTCGCGACCGAAGCGGGTGCCGGCCGCCACGAGCTCGAGCCGGGGCTGATCTTGGTCTGGGGATCGGAGGGAGGCCGGTTCCGGCTGCGGGTGGAGCATCACGCGAGCGAGCCCGCTGGGGCGCCACCGGCGTCGGCGCCGGGCGTCGGCGCGGCCGACCTGGGCGCGACCTTCGACGGCGTCGTCGTGCCTGAGGCGACACCGAGCCCGCGCACCATTCGCTTCGCGACCCCGTCCCTGCACTCGGGGCCGGCACGCAACTACGACTCCCGCGCCGCGGCTGCGACGGACGAGCGCGTAGCGAGGCTGTTCGCCGACTTCGATCAGGTGACGAACGTGCTCGTCGCCCCGGACTTCGTCGCCGTGACCGTGGCGCGACCAGATGTTTGGGAACAGCTGCTCGCGCCGGTGCTGCGAGCAGTCGCGGACGAGTTCACGTCGGGTGACGACGAGGCGGCGGACGTGCAGCGAGAGTCCCAGGCCGCCATGACCATGACGCTCAGCGCAGGGTCGGACGACTCGGTGCGAGAACCGCGCCGGTTGGAACGCGCGTGGGCCGAGCTCGGGGCGCTCCGCGCCGACCAACGCGAGCACCTCGATGCGGTCTTGGCAGCCGCCCGCGACGCGGAGCCGGCGCGCCGGCAGGTCGCGGCCGCGCTGCTGGCGGACGCGCCGGTCGACGTCGCGGCGCGCGCTTGGGAGCGGCTCCTCGCCGACTCGAGCCGCGCCGTGC
>JALZAA010000356.1 GCA_030948625.1 Actinomycetota bacterium | reverse complement strand
TTGCTGCAAGGACACGCCAGCGCCCGCCGGGAGGAGTCGCCCCGCCACCAATTCGGCTACTCGCGCGAGCGCTACTTCTGGGCCCTCGTCGTGTCGTTCCTCATCTTCGGGGTGGGATCGGTGGCCGCCCTCTTCGAGGCGTACAACAAGCTGCGCAGCGGCGAGCCACTCACCGATCCGCGATGGGCCTACGGCGTGCTCGCCGCGGCACTCCTTCTCGACGGTGGCTCATTCCTCGTGGCGCGCCGGCAAGCACGGCGAGAGCGACGAGAGTCGGTGGCCGAGTACGTCCGCGAATCGAAGAACCCGGAAGTCGCGGTGGTCCTGCTACAGGACGCCGGTGCCGTCATCGGAACGGTGATCGCATTTGTCGCGATCACACTGTCAATGGTCACGGGCGAGCCGGCGTTCGATGCCGCGGGCAGTGCGGCGATCGGCATTTTGCTGGGCGCGGTCGCGTTCACACTCGTTTGGCGGGTCAAGAGCCTGCTCATCGGCGAGGCTGCGCCTGAGGACGAATTCGAGGCGATCCGTCGCATGATCGTCGCCCATCCTTCGGTGCGCGAGTTGATCAGTCTTCGCACCCTGTACCACGGTCCCGACGACTTGGTGGTCGACGCACAGGTTCGCTTCGACGACGATATGCGCTTCCGTGAGATCGCGCGTGCGATCGACGAGATCGAGCAAGCGATACGCAGCGAGATCGCGGCGGCGCGGATCGTCTCCATCGAGCCGGCGGTACCGCAAGACGGCGACCCCGATGTCCCCGCTTGGCAGCGCGAGCTCAGGGCCGGACGTACGGGACCGGGTGGTTCAGCTCTCGTTCCATGAACCGCTCGTTGAGCGCCTGCACGAGCATGTCGTGCTGCACCGTGTCGAGGATTGCTATCCCGCTGATGTGTGCTTGCAGGTCGCCGACCGGCGCGGTCCCGCCGAGGCCCACATATCGGAGCCAGAGCCCGAACAGCGGGAGATCGGACTGCTCGAACGCAGTCTGCAGGGAGACGCGCTCTGGTTCACGAGACATCGGACGCGCCAGAAGAGTCCACATGCGAACTCAGTGTCATCCTGCCCTCGACCAGAATGCGCGCAATATCGATGACCTTTTTGTTTCGCCGTTGCGACTCACGGCGGAGGATGTCGAATGCCGCGTCAGCCGAGCAACCCTCGCGCCCCATCAGCAGGCCCTTGGCCTGGCCGATGACATCGCGGCTCTGCAAGGCGCGTTCGAGGTTCTCATTGTTCTCACTGGTGATGGCGAAGGCGGCGGCGTTGGCCAGAAGTGACGAGGCTTGCGCGGCGAACAGGGATGCCACGTCGGCTTCCGGCGGCGTGAACGCGGAAACGCTCGCGGAGTAGAGATTCAGCGCACCGATAGCTCGCCCTTGGACGAGAAACGGCGTCGAGAGAACGGCGCTCATGAACCGCCCAAGCGCCGCTGCCGAGAAGTCCGGGTAGCGGTTCGTGTCACGAAGAAGCGAGAGCGAGACCTGCCGTCCGGTTCGGATCGCGTCGACGCACGGGCCGTCACTCTCGTACTGGACGGCGTCGAGCTCGAAGACGACATCGTCCGAGGCGTTCGAGGTGAAGAACGCGCCGTCGCGCATCAGGGAGACACTTGCGCCCTCGGTCCCATTGACCGTCGAACGCGCCAGCACGAGGATCTGGGCAAGGACATCGTCGAGCGTCTGCTCCGTGATGACGACGCCGTGCAACTCGGCGAACGCGTCTGCCAGCCCCGTGTTGCGGGCCTCGTCCGGGGGCATGCGCCTCCCTGCATCGAAGGACCCACCGCTGGCAATTCAACGTTGGTAAACCCACAGTAACCACATCCGTGGAACACGGTTTTGAAATCCGCGCAACTGGGTACCAGGCCAGCCGTCGAAGATCGGGAGGATTGCGGTGTTATTGCTCATCCTTGACCTGATCGCTCGAGCGCTCGGCTCGTGTGACGACTTTTCGGGAGATGACCTGGATCCGATCGACACACTCGCCACAAAGCGGTCATGAGGACGTTCGTCGTCATGCCGA
>JALZAA010000349.1 GCA_030948625.1 Actinomycetota bacterium | reverse complement strand
AGCTCGCGCCCTCGGGCGCGACGCGAGAGCCCGAGCCCGAGCGCGATGAGCGCGCCCGCGAGCACGAAGATGCCGATGAGGAGGAGAGCGGCGGTCGTCGACGACATAGCTGAGATCGCAGTTACGTGAGCGGGCGGAGCCTACCGGCCCCCTTCGCCTTGGCCTCCGCCGCCAGCGCGATCGTCCTCGTCCGGCGGTGAAGCGTCGCCGCGGCGGTACGTGATGGTTTCGCGAGGACTATCGATGCCGGCAGCGTCGAACGCGGCCTTGATACGAGCTCGCAGCTCCCGCGCGACCCGCCACTGCTCGAGGGGCAGGGTCTGGACGACCACCCGGATCTTCACGGCAGTCGGGGTGAGCTCCTCGACCCCCCAGACCTCGGGCTCGGTGAGGATGGAGTCCTTCCACGCGTCTTCGCGCCACATGGCGTCGGCGGTCTCTTTGATCACCGTCGTCGCCCTCGCGATGTCGGTGTCGTAGTCGACGGGGATGTCGAGCACGGCGCGTGACCACTGCTGCGACTTGTTGCCCACCCGCTTGATCTCGCCGTTGGGAACGTGCCAGACGACGCCCTCGACGTCGCGGAGGCGCGTCGTGCGCAGGCTCACACCCTCGACCGTGCCACTCACGCCGCCGCTACTCCCGACCACACCGCCGACGTCGATGACGTCGCCGACGCCGTACTGGTCTTCGAACAACATGAAAAAGCCGGAGAGGAAATCACGCACGAGGCTCTGGGCGCCGAACCCCAGCGCCACCCCGAGCACGCCGGCGCCGGCGATCAGCGGCGCCAGGTTGATCCCGAGCTCACCCAGCGCGACGAGTGCAGCGATGGTCCAGATGATTCCGGTGACGACGCTCCCGAGCACGTCGGCCATCGTCTTCGCCCGCTGGACGCGGCGCGCAGTGGGCCCGCCGCCGGTGTCGATCAACCCGAACGGCGTCTTCTTCGGTTCTTTGCGCTTGGCTTGCTTGTTGCCGATGGGAGCGACCGCCCGCCGGATGATCCGTCGCACCACGCGTGCGACGACCCATCCCACGAGGAGGATGATCAGGATGCGCAGCGGCGTCGCGAACCAGTCGGCGATCTCGGCCGCGCGCTTGTTGTCGCTGATGTTGAACACCGTCGAGCACAGCGTCGAACGCTGACCGGGCGCCCCGCACGCATCAGTTTCCGGGTTGACCTGTGCGGGAACGGACGCGGCAGCGGGCAGGAATGCGAGTGGTGACATGTCCGCCGCGAACCTACCTGGCGGGCCGCGCGCGCTGAGGTCCCGACCCGGATTGATCAGGCGGGGGCAGGCTCGGCGTTGCGAATGGCGTCGTCGACGCGCTGGCTGACCACCTTGCTGGAGCCGCCGGGCGGCATCGACACGCCGTAGAGGAGGTCGCCAGCCTCCATCGTGCGTTTCTGGTGCGTGACGATCACGAGCTGTGCCTCGTCGCGGAACTCGTGGACGAGGTCCAGGAAGCGATGGAGGTTCACGTCGTCGAGCGCGGCCTCGACCTCGTCGAGCAGGTAGAAGGGCGACGGGCGGGCGCGGAACACCGCGAAGAGGAACGCCAATGCCGTCAGAGATCGCTCGCCGCCCGAGAGCAGCGACAACCGGCGGACGTTCTTGCCTGAAGGGCGGGCATTGATCTCGATGCCGGTGTTGAGCAGGTCGTCCGGATCGGTGAGCTGCAAGCTGCCCGCGCCGCCGGGGAACAGCGTCGCGAACAATGCACTGAAGTGCTCGGCAACGTCCTCGAACGCGGTCCGGAAGACCGTGACAATCTCGCGGTCGACAGCGCGGATCACACGCATGAGCTCACGCCGGCTCTCCCGCACGTCGTCGAGCTGCCCCTGCAGGAACGTGTGACGCTCGGCGAGGGCGTCGTGCTCCTGGAGCGCGAGCGGGTTAATGGGCCCGAGCAACCGCAGCTCGCGCTCGAGCTCGCGCGCCCGACCCGCCAGCGTGGTCCCTTCCGGCATCTCGGGCTGTGGCGCGTCGAGGGCGACGGCGGGCTCGCAGTCGAAATCCGCCCGCAACTTCTCGACGGCGTTCTCGAGGCGCATGCGGGTCTCGGCCTCGTCGATCTCGGACCGGTTGAGCTTCTCGCGTGTCTCCGCGAGCTCCTGTTCGAGTCCACCGCGCTCGGCTCGAAGCGCGTCGAGACGCTCCCCGGAGGTACGAGCCGCTTCCGACTGGACGCGGCGACGCTCGGTCAACCGATCGTGGAGCGCTTCGATCTCGCCGAGGCTGGCCCGCAATC
>JALZAA010000333.1 GCA_030948625.1 Actinomycetota bacterium | reverse complement strand
GCCGACGCCTCCTCCCAACCGGGCGCGGCCTCGCCCAACCGCTTGCCGAGGATGGCGAGGAAGATCTTCGCCTTCTCGTCGCCGTAGCCGGGCAGGTCGCGCAACCGGCGATAGATCTCCTCACCGGACGGCGCTCCGCGCCAGATCGCGCCGGCGTCGCCGCCGTAGTGCTCGACGACGTACGCGCTCAGCGCGTGCGTGCGCCGGCCCATCGAACCGGGATAGCGGTGCATCGCGGGCTTGTCGCGGAATACGGCTTCGATCTTGTCGGGGCCCATCGCCGCGATCGCCTCGGCGTCGAGCGAGCCGCCGAGGCGCTCCTTGAGAGTGAAGGGTCCTCGGAATGCCCACCCCATCGGCACCTGCTGGTCGAGCAGCATCCCGATCAGGAGTGCGAGCGGGTTCTCCGTGAGGAGCCGGTCGGCCTCGGCATCACCGGTGATCGGAATGGTGCCCGTGGTCATGCCGGTCAGGCTATGCCGCGGGCCCGACGAGTCACTCGTCGATGGCGATCGCGTGCTCGGGGCAGTTCTGCTCGCCGATGCGCGCCTTCTCCTCGAGATCCGGCGCAACCACTTCGCCGGGTACGAGGCAGTGGCCCCGGTCGTCCGCTTCGAACACGTCGGGAGCGAGCGCGTAGCAGCGACCGTGGCCGACACAGAGCTCGGTGTCGACGCGCACCTTCATGACGGAGACTTGCTCGGTGGCGTGAACACGAGCGGGAGGTGCTCGACGGCGCGGATGCCCATCGTGTACTGCGGCTCTTCTCCCGGCTTGATCGTGTAGTCGGGGATGCGCTCGTGCAGCGTCTCGAGCGCGACGCGCAGCTCGAGACGGGCCAAGTGCGAGCCGAGGCACCGGTGCACACCGCCGCCGAATGCAAGGTGCCGGTTGGCGGGGCGCTCGAAGTCGACGCGGTCGGGCTCCGGAAACTGGCCCTCGTCGATGTTCGCCGACCCGAGCAGCACGATCACGCGCTCGCCCGCCTCCAAGTGCTCGCCGCTCACTTCGACGTCCTCGGTGAGGACGCGCGGCACACCCGGGACCGGCGTCTCCCAGCGCAGCAGCTCTTCGACCGCGCCGGGAACGAGCGAAGGGTCGTCGACGAGGCGGCGACGCTGCTCGTGATTGCGGGCGAGGTACGAGACCATGCAGCCGACCGATGCCGTCACGGTGTCGAGGCCGGCGAGCAGGAAGAGGTAGCAGATATCGAGGATGTCCTCGCGCGTGAGGCGGTTCCCGTCGACGTCGGCTTCGAGGAACCCGGTCAGCAAGTCGTCGCGCGGCTGCTCCTCCCGCTCGTCGAGGACCTTGTCGAAGTAGGCGTAGATCCGCTGACCCGTCTCGGCCTGGATGCGCTCGAAGTCCGCGGGGCTCTTGGCCGGGGGCCGGATGATGTTGTCCTTGAACTCGAGGAACAGCTCGAGGTCCTCGAGCGGCAGCCCGAGGAGCCGGAGGAACACGGTGCACGGCAGCGGGATCGCGAACGCGCTGTTGAACTCGCACTCGCCGGAGTCGACGAAGTCGTCGATCAACTGGTTGCTGAGCTTGCGGACGTCGGTCTCGAGCAGCGCGACCTGCTTCGGTGCGAAGAGCGGGTCGAGCAACCGCCGGTACTTCACGTGCTCAGGCGGGTTGATCTGCAGGGGGATGAGCGGGCGGACGTTGCCGATCGAGACCGCGTCCATGTCGGAGGAGAACAGCTCGGAGTGCCGCAGCGCGAGCTCGACGTCTTCGTGCCGCGAGATGACGGTTCCGCCCTCGCCGGTGCGGAGGACGGGCGAGTTCTCGCGCAGCATCCGGTAGATCGGCTGCGGCTCGCTCGCCGTCTTGTCGTCGAGGACGAACGGCGACTCGGGCATCTCGGGCGTGTCGGACACCGGTTCCATGCCGTTCCTCCGTCTCAGGCCATCGGCCGAGGAAGCGTGCCTACCTGACGCTCGTGTCAGCATAGCGGGACGGTACGGTGGGCCTGTTCGCCCGGGAGGTGGCTCGTGGCACTGCAGCAATCCCGCCCTGCCAACGTCGTGGTGCTCCGGCCGGGCCTCGGCGATACCGCTCTGGGCCTCCTGAGGTCGGCGGGCGACCGCTTCAGCGACGCAGTACTCGAGCTCGATCGCGTGCTGTCGATCGTGGTCGACGAGATCGACGAGACGATCCAGGCGACGCGGGTCGGGGTCCGGGCCGGGAAGCTGGCGTTCGAGCAGGAGCGCCGGCGCGAACGGGTCCGTGGGCCGGTCGGGCTCGTCGCCGGCTACACGTCGTCGAAGAGCCGGTAGCCCTCCAGGTAGCCCATCTCGACCAGCTCGGCGCGCGGACACTGCCGCGCGATCTCGTCACCGACCGGCTTCGCGTCGATCGCGTTCGAGAAGCCGGGGAGCCAGTCGTCGTGGTGGCTGAGCACGACGCGCCGCGGCCGCAGGAGATCGGCCTGGCGAGCCACGAAACCGGCCAGAGATCCCTGCACCGGCTCGCCGTCGACGTTGCCGCGCCCGGCGGCGGCGAGGATGGCGACGTCGGGGCGAAGGTCGCGCAGGATGCCGGACCAGTGTCCTGACGTGTCCTGGTAGAAGAGCGAGCCTTCCGCCGTCTCGAAGAGGAACACGAGCGCGCCGCCGTCACCGCGTGCGCCCTGGTAGCTCGCGGCGAGGTGCGCCTGCACGTCGGGGTCCAACGTGCCGAACCATTCCGCGAGCGCGGCGAAGCGCGACTGCTGCTCCTGATATGTGAGACCCAGGTCGCCGATACACGCCTCGTCCGCATCGGTCATCTTCGTCTGCGACCAGACGCACGAGTGCTGGCTCGGGAACGCCGTCACGGTGACGTCGTCGGCGAGCCGGACACGCTCGCCGCCGGCGACGGGCAGAAGCTGCTCGGACGGCACGCCCTGCTCCGCCATGACGCGCACGGTCTCGTACGACCCGAGCACGGTTGCGCCGGTGTTGCGCGCGACGGT
>JALZAA010000331.1 GCA_030948625.1 Actinomycetota bacterium | reverse complement strand
GTCAAGGGGCGCGCAGGCTCGAGGCTCGCGCGAAGCTCTCAGCGCACAGCACTCTGCCATATCCCGCAGCCAGCGCCTGCGTAATGGTCGAGGTGGCCCGGAGCACGTCGATCACCACCGCGACGCCGGCCGAGCGCAACTCGGCGCGGGTCACGGCGACATCGATCATGCCGCGAGCGGCTGCTCGAGCGAGTCGCTGTAGCGCCGGAGGCGGGCTTCACTGTTGCAACGCGCGCGATGCGCGAGCGCCGCGTGGGGGTTGGCACACGCTGCGGCTCGCATGTGATCGTGGAGCATTGCGGCTTCCATGCAGAAGCGACGCTAGCTCAGGTGGCATGAACAAACCAGCAAAAGTTATGGGTAAGTGATAGAGATTTGCCTATCGGTTATCAGATAGATAAATAATTATGGTACGACGCTAAATCAATACTTGACAATTATGACCGATCGCACCTAAGCTCGCTGAGCCCGTCCGACTGAAAGGCCCATCGGAACATGACGCTCACGCCGACCTCACCGACCGAGCAGGATTCGGTCGCGCAGAACAATCACAAGAAGAAGGATCGCTGGGCATCCGGCGTCACTCCGTACGCGGAGATGGGGTACTACGACCCCGACTACGAGCCCAAGGACACCGACATCCTCTGCGCGTTCCGGGTGACGCCGCAGCCGGGCGTCGATGCGATCGAGGCGGCGGCGGCTGTGGCCGGGGAGTCCTCCACCGCCACCTGGACGGTGGTCTGGACGGACAGGCTCACCGACCACGAGCACTACCAAGCGAAGGCGTACGACGTCAGCGCCGTCCCGGGTCGCGACGGTGAGTACATCGCGAAGATCGCGTATGACATCGACCTGTTCGAGGAGGGCTCGATCGCGAACCTGACGTCCTCGATCATCGGCAACGTGTTCGGGTTCAAGGCGCTGCAGGCTCTGCGCCTGGAGGATCAACGGATCCCCACGCACTACGTGAAGACCTTCCAGGGCCCTCCGCACGGGATCGTGATGGAGCGCGAGTACCTGGACAAGTTCGGCCGCCCGTTGCTCGGCGCGACCGTCAAGCCAAAGCTCGGCCTGTCGGCGAAGAACTATGGCCGCGTGGTCTACGAGGCGTTGAGCGGGGGCCTCGACTTCACCAAGGACGACGAGAACATCAACTCACAGCCGTTCATGCGCTGGCGCGACCGCTATCTCTACTCGATCGAGGGCGTCAGCCGTGCCTCGGCGGCCAGCGGCGAGGTCAAGGGCCATTACATGAACGTGACCGCGGCGACGATGGAGGAGATGTACGAGCGGGCCGAGTTCGCCAAGGAGCTCGGCAGCGTAATCATCATGATGGACCTCACCGTTGGCTTCACCGCGATGCAGTCGATGTCCAAGTGGGCCCGTCGCAACGGGATGATCCTGCACCTGCACCGCGCCGGCCATGGCACTTATACCCGCCAGAAGAACCACGGGGTCTCCTTCCGGGTGCTCGCCAAGTGGTGTCGTCTGCTCGGCGTCGACCACATCCACGCCGGCACCGTCGTCGGCAAGCTCGAGGGCGACCCCGCGATGATCAAGGGGTACTACGACACCCTGCGCCTCGACCACATTCCCGAGAACCCGGAGACCGGGATCTACTTCGACCAGGATTGGGCCTCGATGCCCGGCGTGATGCCGGTCGCCTCAGGCGGGATCCACGCAGGCCAGATGCATCAGCTGCTGCGCTACCTCGGCGAGGACGTCGTCCTTCAATTCGGCGGCGGCACGATTGGCCACCCGATGGGAGTGGCCTCGGGCGCGACGGCCAACCGCGTGGCGGTCGAGGCGATGATCCAGGCGCGAAACGAGGGCCGCGACTACTTCCAGGAAGGTCCGGACATCCTCGAGCGCGCCGCGAAGGGCTGCCCGGAGTTGAACGCGGCCCTCCAGGTTTGGAAGGACATCACGTTCAACTTCGAGTCGACCGACACGCCCGACTACGTGGTCACGCCCACACTCGGCTGACCACCCAGGAGCCCATCCAATGCGCATCACCCAGGGAACGTTCTCGTTCCTCCCCGACTTCACCGACGAGCAAATCGCAGCGCAGATCCGTTTCGCTCTGGACCACGGCTGGGCGATGTCGGTGGAGTACACCGATGATCCCCACCCACGCAACTCCTATTGGGAGATGTGGGGACTGCCGCTGTTCGACCTCGAGGTGGACGACGCCGATGTGGTGCTGCGTGAGGTCCGCGCCTGCCGCGAGGCCCATCCGCATCACTACGTCAAGCTGATCGCGTACGACGCGTCGCGCGGCCGTCAGACGACGGCGCTCAGCTTCATCG
>JALZAA010000322.1 GCA_030948625.1 Actinomycetota bacterium | reverse complement strand
TCGACGAGGAAGTCGAAGACCTCGCGCCCCCGAAGCAGGGCGAGAAGATCAAAGAGGAGCTCGACGACCTCTTGGACGAAATCGACTCCGTGCTCGAGGAAAATGCGGAGGATTTCGTAAAATCGTATGTACAAAAGGGGGGCCAGTGAAACGCGTTCTACTTTGTGGACGCTGATTCACTGTCACACCCCACCCGTACGATCTCGGCATGAAGCGGTGCCCGGATTGCGGGAAGTACAAACCGCTTTCTGAGTTTCCGCGGAACCGTCGCACACGTGATGGCCGACACGCGTACTGCAAGCCGTGCCACAACGCGCGCGGCAAGGAGACAAGGCAGCGTCTGTACGGCGGTAGTCGCCACTATCACCTCAAGAGGCGTTACGGCATCGGCGCGGCGGAGTTCGGCCACCTTGTACGTGAGCAAGGTGGCTCGTGCGCAATCTGCGGTAAGCCCAATCCCGAGCATGTCGACCACGATCACGTGACCGGTCGCATTCGCGGAATCCTCTGTTTCAACTGCAATGGCGGTCTCGGGCAGTTTGGTGATGACTCGCAGCGGCTGTATCGCGCGGCGTTGTATGTGGAAGACCTAGAGCAACGCCCCGCCGACACGGCGAACCTCGCAAGACTTGCTCGCGAGCGGGCGTGCGCGTTGCGGCAGAGCGCGGCGTAGGGTTTCTCCATGGCGTTTCCGGGGTTTCCGGGTTCGGGGGTGCCTCCGGGGCCGGTGGCGGGGGAGTACGCGCGTGCACACGCCCAGGCGGCGGCAGCCGAGCAGCGCATGCCGTCGGCCGAGGTGCTGCAGGGAATCGACGACAACCGACGTGAGCGGCGACTCCGGCGTCGGTTGCGCTTCTGGCGTGTGTTCCGCCGCGTTCGCTGACACAACACCCGTGTAGGCTCGCCCGGCGATGACCGAGCGCCCGCTTCCCGAGTTCGGGCCTGGACTCGACCCCGGACCGTCGTTCGTCGAGTTGCTCAGACGCGTAGGTCCTGCCGACAACGCCGCCGGAAGCAGCGCGTCGGGCGGCCAGGCGTCTCCGATCGAGGTCACGCACGGCACCACGGTCGTTGCGATGCGCTATGCCGACGGCGTCGTGCTCGCCGGAGACCGACGCGCTACCAGCGGGACACTGATCGCCAGTCGGCGCATCGAGAAGGTGTTCCGCGCCGACCAGTACTCCGGCGTCGCCATCGCCGGCGCAGCCGGGCAGGGAATGGAGATGGTGCGCCTCTTCCAGGTGCAGCTCGAGCACTACGAGAAGATCGAAGGCGAGACCCTGTCGCTCGAAGGCAAGGCCAACCAGCTGGCGCAGATGGTGCGCTCCAACTTCCCGGCCGCGCTCCAAGGGCTGATCGTCGTGCCCCTCTTCGCCGGCTATGACGAGCGTCGCCAGATCGGCCGCGTCTTCAGCTTCGACGCCACCGGCGGCAAGTACGAGGAGGCCGACTTCCAGGCCAACGGTTCCGGCGGCGTGCACGCCCGCAACTGGATCAAGGCGCAGTGGCGCGAGGGCATGACCGCCGACGAGACCATCGAGCTCGCCATACGTGCGCTGTTCGCCGCGGCCGACGAGGACATCGCCACCGGTGGGCCCGACCTGATCCGGCGCATCTTCCCGACGGTTGCGGTCGTCGAGGCCGCGGGCTACCGGGCGCTGCCCGAGGAAGAGGTGGGGCAGCGGGCCACCACGCTGCTCGGTGGGCGAGAGGAGGGCGCGGGGCAATGACGATGCCCTTCTACGTGTCGCCCGAGCAGGTGATGAAGGACCGGGCCGACTATGCCCGCAAGGGCATCGCCCGCGGCCGCAGTCTCATCGCCCTCGAAGCCGCCGACGGCATCGTCCTCGTCGCCGAGAACCCGTCCCGCACCCTCTACAAGATCAGTGAGATCTACGACCGCATCGCATACGCGGGCGTCGGCAAGTACAACGAGTTCGAGCTCCTCAGGATCGCCGGCGTGCGCAACGCCGACCTCAAGGGTTTCTCGTACTCCCGCGAAGACGTCAACGCCCGCTCGCTCGCCAACGCGTACGCACAGACCCTCGGCCAGGTGTTCACCCACGAAATGAAGCCGTACGAGGTCGAGATCCTTGTCGCCCAGCTCGGTGACCGGCCCGAAGACGACGAGCTCTTCCACATCCTGTACGACGGCACGGTGATGGACGAGGAAGGGCACACCGTGCTCGGCGGCGAGGCCGAGCGGATCGCCGAGATGATCGAAGCGCGGTACCAGCCCGGGCTCACCATGAACGAAGCCATCAAGCTCGGCGCGTCCGTGCTCGGCGAGAGCGACGGTGAGCCGCTGTCACCGGAGCAGCTCGAGGTGGCCGTGCTCCAGCGCGGGGTGCCAGGACGCGCGTTCCGGCGGATCAAAGGCGACGACCTGGGACGCACCCTCGCCGGATAGGCGCTCCGGCGACGCGCTGTTCAGGACCAGCGCGCGTACAGCGCGATCGGCGCCAATACCGCGGCAGCGAGCGCCGCGAGCGCCGCGCCGCGTGCCCAGGCACTCGGGACTCTCGGCGTGCCACCCCATTCCCGCGGCGCGGCAAGCGCGGCGTCGACTTCGTCGACGAGCAGGACGAGCCGCGCGTCTTCCATCTGATCCGACGGCACGTACACCTCGACGCGAGCCATCTCGCCGACCGTGAGCGCGTACGGCCCGTCGACGGGGCCTCGCAGCTCGGCGTCGATGCCTTCTGACTGCAAGCGAGCGCGTACGACGTGAGCGGAGAACGACCCGCTGACCCACGTCAACCGCTGCATGGGCACCACAACGTGATTCTACGGCCGTTCACCCGAACCGGTCCGGAAAACGGGCCAGAGGCCAGTACGCTCCGTTTGTGGAGCGCCGAATCTTCGGTCTCGAGAACGAGTACGGCGTCACGTGCACGCTGCGCGGCCAGCGACGTCTGAGTCCCGACGAGGTCGCGCGCTACCTGTTCCGCCGCGTCGTGTCATGGGGCCGTTCCAGCAACGTCTTCCTCGAGAACGGCGCCCGGCTCTACCTCGACGTCGGCAGCCACCCGGAGTACGCCACGCCCGAGTGCGATTCGATCGACGACCTCGTCGTCCACGACAAGGCGGGGGAGCGCATCCTCGAAGGCCTCGTGCGCAGCGCGGAGCAGCGCCTCCGTGAAGAGGGCATCCGGGGCGAGGTGTTCCTGTTCAAGAACAACACCGACTCGGCCGGCAACTCCTACGGGTGCCACGAGAACTACCTCGTCGAGCGGGACGGCGACTTCGCCAAATTCACCGACGTGCTGATCCCGTTCCTCGTGACCCGGCAGGTCTACGCGGGCGCGGGCAAGGTCCTGCAGACGGCGCGGGGCGCCATGTACTGCGTCAGCCAGCGCGCCGAGCACATCTGGGAGGGCGTCTCGAGCGCGACCACCCGGTCGCGACCGATCATCAACACGCGCGACGAGCCCCATGCCGATGC
>JALZAA010000266.1 GCA_030948625.1 Actinomycetota bacterium | reverse complement strand
TCGCGGCTCTCGTCGAGTCGTTCGCGCGCGTACTGACGTAGCGTTTCCAACATGGAGTAACGAGTGGTGTCCTCGGGTGTCTTCTCCGTGTTGACCATCGACTTGCCGACCAGGCTCGCCATCGCCTCCACCACGTCCCACTGCTCGATGCCCTCTTCCGCGACCACGGCCGCCGCCGCGGCGCTGTCGAAGCTGCCGGCAAAGACGCCGAGCCGGTCGAACACGAGTCGTTCGCTCGGCTCGAGGAGTGAGTACGACCAGTCGACGGTGGCGCGCAGGGTCTGGTGCCGTTCGACCGCCGTCCGCCGCCCACCAGTGAGGAGGCGGAACCGCTCGTCGAGTAGGGCAGCGATCTCGGTCGGGCTCATCGAGGTGACGCGCGCGGCAGCGAGCTCGATCGCGAGGGGGATGCCGTCGAGGCGGCGGCAGATCTCGGCCACCGCTGACGCGTTCGAGGCGTCGACGGCGAACGCGGGAACCACGGCCTGAGCACGCTCGGCGAACAATCGCACCGCTGCGCTCGTCGCAATGTCGTCGACCGACGTAGTGCTCGGAGTCTGGAGCGAGCGCACCGGCCAGACCTGCTCGCCGTCGACCGCGAGGCCCTCGCGGCTCGTGCCGACGATCCCGACACGCGGACAATCGTGCAAGATTCCCTCGGCGAGGCGGCCGGCCTCGTCGAGCAGGTGCTCACAGTTGTCGAGAACGATCAAGGTCTGCTTCGTCCGCAGGAACTCGAGGATGCTCTCCTCGAGCGAGACGTTGGGGCGCTGCTGCACACCGAGAGTCGCCGCCACGACTTGCACCAGCGCATCGGGGTCGCTTGCCGCTGCCAGCTCGCAGACCCAGGCGCCGTCGGGGAACCGTGGCAGCACATCGGCGGCGAGCTGTGTCGCGAGCCTTGTCTTGCCGACGCCGCCGACACCGGTCAGCGTGATGAGTCGGCTCGTCTCGAGCAGTTTGCCGAGTTGGATCAACTCACGATCGCGTCCGACGAACGAGGTGACCTTCATGGGAAGATTGCCGGGGAAGGCATCAAGCGACCGGAGCGGCGGAAAGTCGCTCCTCAGTCCGGGCGCCTCCACCTGGAACACCCGCTCGGCGCGCGACAGGTCACGAAGCCGCTGCTCACCGAGATCTCGCAGCGCGACACCGTCGGTGACAGCGTCCCGCACGAGCTCCTCGGTGGCGTGCGACACGAGCGTCTGGGCACCTTGCGCGAGCGACATCAGCCGCGCGGCGCGGTTCAGCGCCGGCCCGTAGTAGTCCCCGTCCCGCACGTCGGCCTCACCGGTGTGCACACCCATGCGGACCGCGAATGGCTCCGGCTCCCAGCGTTGTTCGACGAAGGCGCGCTGTGCGGCGACTGCCGCGTCGACCGCGCCTTGCGCGGTCGTGAAGGCGGCGTGCACCCCGTCCCCGGTGGTCTTGACGATGCAACCAGCGCGGGACTCCACCGCGTCGCGCAGGATTTCGTCGTGACGCGCGAGCGCGTCCTTCATCGCCTCGGGGTGCTCCTCCCACAGGCGCGTCGAGTCCTCGAGGTCGGTGAAGAGGAACGTGACCGTGCCGGTCGGCAGCTCAGGCATCGCTCGCCTCGGCGATCGGGGAATGAAGGCGGAAGAGACTTCGGACGACTAGACGTCCGACTGGTTGTCCATCTCCGCCAGCCGTCGGGCCATGGTCGCCATGATGTGGTTCGCCAGGTCGGGCGAATCGGCGAGCAGCGTGGAGAACTCGGCCCGGTTCAAGATCTCGGCGACGACGTCGGTCTTGGCTGTCACGGTGGCCGTCCGCGGCCGCTTGTCGAGGAGCGCGATCTCGCCGACGTACTCGCCTGACCTACGAACGGCGATGACGTTGCCGTCGCGCTCAACCTCGACCTCGCCGTCGAGCAGGATCAGGAACTCGCGTCCGATCTCGCCCTGCCGCGCGAGAACCTTGCCCGCGCTGAGATCGACCCTCGTCATGAGACTTGCGACCTGGGACAGTTGCTCCTTCGAGAGCCCCTCGAACAGAGGTACGTCGGCGAGCAACTCGTCGGTGGATCCCTGCCGTGCCATGCCTGCCTCCTCGCCTGCCACCACCAGTCTCTCGCGTCTTGGCACGCGGCGCAGCGAAGGTCTTGCGTCGCCGCGAGCATTACCGGACGAAGTGCACGAAAAGGGAGAGGCGGCGCTGCACGTGATGGCCGCGGCTAGCGTCACCGACGGAGCGGCGTGGGAGGGAAGGCGTGGCAGGCACGCCCGAGACCAAGTACGTCAAGAACGGCGACGTCAACATCGCCTACCAGGTCACCGGCTCCGGGCCCGTCGATCTCGTGTACACCGGCGACTGGTCGAATCATCTCGAGCTGGACTGGGATCACCCGCTCACCGCCGGCTTCATGCGCCGCCTCGGATCCTTCGCGCGTCTCATTCGGTTGAACCGTCGCGGGCAAGGACTCTCCGACCGACGGGTGCCGCCGACCGCGATCGAGGAGGAGATCACCGACATCCGCGCCGTGATGGACGCCGCGTCCTGCGGACGAGCGGTGCTCTTCGGGTCGAACGAAGGCGCCGTCCGGGCCGCGGTGTTCGCGGCCACGCATCCGGCGCGAGTCGATGGGCTGATCCTCTACGCGGGCTACGCCAAGCCCTCCAGCTCAGAGGACTACCCGTATGCGAATCCCCCGGAGATCATGGAGATGCTGCTTGCCGGTATGGAGCAGGGGTGGGGACGCGACTTCGGTGTCCAAATCACCTCGCCCAGCGCAGCAGCGGATCCCAGCCTCGTTGCACACATGAATCGGGCCGCTCGTGCCGCGATGGGCCCGGGCGATGCGGCCGCGATGCTGCGCTTCACGAGCCAGCTCGACATCAGGGCCGTGCTGCCGTCCATCAGCGCTCCGACGCTCGTGCTCCATCGCACCGGGGATCGCCTCGTTCCCGTTGCGCAAAGTCACTACCTCGCCGAGCAGATTCCGAACGCGCAACTCGTCGAGCTCCCCGGCGACGACAACACCATCTACCTCGGGGACGCAAACGCGGTGCTCTACGAGATCGAAGAGTTCGTCACCGGCACTCGCCCCGAGGCTCAGACGAACCGTGCGCTCACGACTGTGCTGTTCACCGACATCGTCGGCTCGACTGAGCGCGCCGCCGCGCTCGGGGACGCGGTGTGGCGGGATCTCGTGTCCGACCACGACGACATGATGGCGGGTCTCGTCAAGGACTTCGGTGGGAAGCTCGTCAAGTCCACCGGCGACGGCGCGCTCGCGACGTTCGACGGACCTGCACGTGCTGCCCGCTGCGCGGCGGCAGCCGCCATCGCAGCGCGCTCGCTGGACCTCGAGATCCGGGCCGGCGTTCACACGGGCGAGGTGGAGTTCCTCGAGCACGACCTCGCCGGCGTCGCCGTCCACATCGGCGCGCGTGTTGCGTCAGCCGCACAACCGGGCCAGGTGCTGGTGACGAACACTGTGAAGGACCTCGTCGTCGGCTCCGGGATCGCCTTCACCGACGAGGGCTCGCAGACTCTCCGGGGCGTTCCTGAGGACTGGCACCTGTTCGCCGTGGCCATGGCGTAGGCGCGCGCGAGTACGCGGCCATCGAGCCACGAGACGTCGAGCAGCAGAACGAGTGGACGCGGCCGGACGCGGGCCCACCGCGCGGGAGCGGCAGGACGGGCGCACCGCGACGGACCTGCGCACGCAGTGCGCGCCGGAGGTCCGGACGGACCCCCTTCCGCGCGCGCTGCGTCTTGCGCGTCGGCGTGGCAAGCACGAGGCCGGCGACGAGTCACCCGATGGCCTCCAACTCGTCCGGGTCGCACTCGGCGAAGTCCTTGTCGCGCAGGCGCTCGGCGTCGGACGCCACGTGCCCGATGCGTTCCGTGCGAGCGCCTTGGCGACCTCAGTCTCGCTCATGCCCGCCTCGATAGGACCGAACGCGGCTCAGCTCCTGCGACCTCGGAGCCGGGAAGGGGACTCGAACCCCTGGCCTGCTCATTACGAGTGATTTTCCGGCCTCCTTTGTACGACCCCAAGGATTGTCAACGGTCACCGAAGGCCGACGGGACCAAAGCGGCTCACTAATCGGGTGAACGAGCGCACCCGGCGCGCGCCGTGTCCGCCTACCGCTCGCCATTCGCTCCGTATAATGGGCATCAACTGTTCCGCCCGGCCAATGTTTGGCCGCGGCCATGTTGGCCGCAGCGGGCCCGTGGGCGTCCGCATGACCCTCGAAGGAGGGGCATGCGAGCCGATGCCCGCAGCGCAGCTGAGAAATCCCTCGCAGCGCGTCGCGCCGTCGGAATCTCGTGGGCGAACACCTCGGACCCTGCCGCGCGCACCGCCCCAGCTCGGCGCGCCCGTCTCGAGCGCCTCGCTGACAGCTTCGACCCCAACCACGAACTCAGCGAGGAGGAGCGGGAGCGGCGAGCGAAGCAACTCCGGAAGGCGGAGCTGGCCGGGTTCTCGGCGATGGCGGCGAAGGCGCGCCGGCGGAAGAAGTCGAACGGTGGCGGGCCGTGATCCCGCGCGAAGAGACCCCTCGTTCGGGGGGCCCGCCGCAGTCCCACGCCAATGAAACTAGGCGTCAGGATACACCCCGCGCGTCGGCGAGGGAAGACCGCGCGTGCAGCTCGTGTAGTCGCCGCGGCGAGCACTCGGACTGGTGTCCCCGACGCGGCATCGACTACGACCCCAACCCGCGCATGTCGGACGCCGAGGTGCGCGCCCTCGGCTACGAGGGCCACGACGACCGTGGCGTTTGGCAGCGGCCGAGCCGGCCAGCCCTTGACCGTCGCACGCGACACCGCGCCATCGGCGCCCGCCGTTGTCTCTCGTGCGGCGTCGACCCGCGCGAACGCGACCATCTCGAGTTTTGTCCCGACGCTCTGCCGTCAGTCGGTCGGGCGGCGCGCGACTGCCGTGACCTCGAAGCCGCGATCGCGTGGGAACCGCCCGAGCTCGATCTCCCGAAGCTCACGCCTTTCGAACGCGAGCAGCTCGCCACGTTGTTCGACGCTCTCGTCCGGGCGCGCGAGCAGGCTCGGGGGGAGACGGCACCGAAGTTGTGGACGATTCGGGAGTATCTCGACACCGTCGCGCGTGACCGGAAGGGTGCGGTATGACGGACCCCGACTGCGTCGACTGTGTCGCCGACGACGAGCTAGCGGAGCAGGAGGCGCGGTGGCAGTACGAACTTGCCGAGATGGAGACGAGCACGAACGGGCAGCGCGACACGCGACACGGTGATGGTGTCGACGCCGACCTCCGCGACCTCCTCGATGCTCCCGAACCTGCCTACGACTGGAAGATCCCCAACCTGATCGAAGCGCTAGACCGCGTGTTCCTCACCGGCGGCGAAGGCGACGGGAAGACGACGCTGCTCCGACAGCTCACGCTGCAAGCCGCCGCCGGCATCCATCCCTTCACCCTCGAGAACATCGACCCGCTACGCGTCCTGTACGTCGACTTGGAGAACTCGATCGCGCAGAACCGCCGGGCGTTCCGTCCGCTCGCGATCACCGTCGGCGACCGCCTCGCCCGCCGCCAACTGATCCCGATCATCGAACCGTCAGGGATCGACCTGCTCCACCGTCACGGCGTCGACTGGCTGACCGAACGCGTCGACCGGAACGAGCCCGACCTGCTCATCGCCGGGCCCGTCTACAAGCTCGCCAACGGAGACCCGACATCCGAAGAAATGGCGAAGGCCGTCTCCGCGGTCCTCGACGACATCCGCACCACATACGGGTGCGCGGTCATCATCGAAGGGCATTCGCCGTACGGGTCCGGCGGGAAACGCCCTATCCGTCCCTACGGCGCATCCCTCTGGTCCCGCTGGCCCGAATTCGGCCTGCACCTCTCAAAGCAGGGCCAGCTCCTCCACTGGCGCGGCGCCCGCGACGAACGCAACTGGCCAGCCGCGCTCAAGCGTGGTGGCGAATGGCCCTGGACGCCCGAGATCGACAAGCGCGCCATCACCTTCGCCGCCATCCTGGAAGAGGTCCACGCCCAAGGCCGACGCCTCTCCGAACGAGACCTCGCCGACGCGCTCAACGCCCCGAAGACCACCATCCACCGCGCCATCCAAGCGAACCAGACCCAGTTCGACACCGCGTGCGAAGAGGTCGACCAGTGACCCCGACAACCCCTGGTCCGCTGGTCCAGCACCCCGGTCCACTTTTTTGGACCACCCCGAATCCCTTACACCACAAGGGATGCAGACGCCTGTCATGCAAAGTGGACCACCCCGAGCCGGTCCACCCTCGCAAAACCGCAGGTCAGAGACGGTGGTCCACTGGTCCCCCTACGGGGTGGTTCCCGGGTGGACCACCACCCCGGGGGGACGACGGGGACGGGGCGCTCTTCCACGCTCGACTTCCAGGATCTTCCAGTACGCCGCGCGCACGAGTCGTTCGGTCGCTTGACCCCTTGTCGGGCAAGGGGTGCGGGCCGGTCGGCGGCCCTGCTTGGGGTTTGCATCCCGTTTGCAAGGGAGCCTGGTGTGGCCTC
>JALZAA010000265.1 GCA_030948625.1 Actinomycetota bacterium | reverse complement strand
GCCGTACGGCGGACACGGCGCACCATGACCGCCATCACACCCAGCGTGGCTGCCGGCCGGCGGCGCTCGCCACTGATTAGCCGCTTCCCGCGAAGGGGACAAAAGGGATAAATTCCTTTTGTCCGTTCCGAGTAGCGAGGCGCCTGATGGCCGACCCCGAGTCCCGAGAAGTCCGTACGGAACGGCTGCTCTTGCGGCCGTTTCGCAGTCGTGACGCCGATGCGATCGCCCGATATGCGAACGACGAGGAGTACCGCCGCTACTTGAGCCCGACCCATCCCGGCGTTGAGGGGTTCGTGGCCCACAACGTGGGCATCGACTGGTCGGTCGAGCGTTCGTGGGTCATCACGTTCGAGGGTGAGATCGTCGGCTCCGCCTTCCTGGGCATCAACGCCGACGACAACGCGGCCGAGCTGGCGTGCCTGGTCGCTCGAGACTTCTGGGGAATGGGGATCGGCATCGAAGCCTCGTCTGCCGCGGTCGAGCACGCGTTCCTCGAGCTCCAACTGGAGAAGGTGGTCGCTCGAGCTGACGCTCGTCACGACGCCTCGATCAAAGTGATGGAGAAGCTCGGCATGCGGCGCGACGGACTGTCGCACTCGCACCGCGCTGGTCGAGAGCTTCGGACGACGGACGAGGTGATCTACGAGGTCAAACGAGCGGAGTGGTTCGCGAAGCGCTGAGCTTCGATCAGCCGCGCGTGGCGCGCTCGATCTGGCGCCACAACAGGCGCGGTGCGAACCGGCGCGTGCGCCATACCGTCTTCGTTCCCCGGCCCGGCAGCACGAGCAGCTCGCCGGCGTCGAGTGCCTGCTCGACCGCATCGAGCACGACGCCCGCGTCGATGCCCTGCTCCTGACCGCCGAGGGCAGCGCGGTCGCGGGCGCGAATCCCCGCGACCATCGGCGTGTCGACAATGGGTGGGCACACGCACGCGAAGCGCACTCCGCACCCACGGTTCTCGTACGCGAGCACTTCGTTGAACGCGACCACCGCGTGCTTCGACGCCGCGTAGGCACCAAGGTGCGGGGTCGGGAGCCACCCCGAGAGCGACGCAAACGTCACGACATCGCCGCGACGACGGTCGAGCATGCCGGGCAACACGGCGTGCACGACGCGCACCGTACCGAGGTAGTTCACATCCATCGTGCGCTGGATCTCGGCGACGGGCTGGTCGGTCAGCAATCCCGGAAGACAGATCCCCGCTGCGTGCACGAGCCGTTCGACCGGCCCGAGCGCGTCCTCGACCTCCTGCGCGGTGCGGTCGACGGCGGCATCGTCTGTCACGTCGCACGGCCACGCCCGCATGGTCGGCGCCCGGGCGACCGTCTCCTCGAGACCCTTCTCGTCGACGTCGAGTGCCGCGACCGACGCCCCGGAGGCAGCGAGACGGCGCGCCGTCAATTGGCCCATCCCGCTGGCGGCTCCCGTGACCAGCGCGACCGCCGGCGGCACGATCGCTATACCTCGTCCGGGGCGTGGAACTGCATGTGCACGTGATCGATCGTGGTGCTGAACGCAGCACGGCGAGGCAGGTCGAGGGCGCGCAGTTCCTTCGCCATGGGATGGTCACCGAGCCACAGCACGGCGCCGCCGGGCCGTCCACGGACGCCGCGCGGCTCCATCGACCATGCCGTGCGACGCAGCACGCCGTCAGCGCGCGAGTACGCGTCGACGCTCGACCCACGGGCCGGCATCGGCACGCCGGGCCGAATCGACAACGAGAGCACGAAGTCGCCGTCGTGGTGCAGCGAGCAACGAGCGACGGAACCGGTGACGTCGAGATCGATGTCGGCGAGGAACTTGGGGAACCCCCAGATGCTGCGCCCCGCCTCGAGCGTGAACGCCTGGTTCACGGGCAGCTGGTGGATGAACGCGCCGAGAAAGCCCCGCGCGACCTCGGCCGACTTCGTGAACGCAGACGCCGGCTCCATGCCTTTGTGGCGGACGAGGAACGCCACCGCGACTTCGTGGTACGGGCCCAGGTCGCTGTCGAGGTAGCGCATGAAGGCGATCGTGCACACGGCCCGGCCGGGGAACGGCTCGGCGACCTCGAGATTCGAGTAGCCGATGAGGTCCTGGGCCGGCGCCGCCGGGACGAGGAACGACGCCATGTGCGCGCTCGCGTCGCGCACCTCTACGGGGACCGTGACGTCCTCACCTTGAATCGTGTAGCTCGGTGTCCTGCTCACCGGTCCTCTCCCGATTCGATCCACAGTGCCGCCACCTTGTCGGGCGGCAGCGTCGCCAGCTCGAGGTGCCGCTCCTCCGCCAGCCGCTCCACCGCCTCGAAGCGTCGCCGGAACCGTACCGCCCAGCCGCGCAGGGCCGATTCGGCATCGACGCCCCCCGAGCGGGCGAGAACGATCGCGGCCGCGAGCAGATCGCCGAGCTGGGCCTCGAGGTCGCGTCCCTGGTCGGACCGCAGGTCGGCCAAGACGGCGTCGAGACGCCGGAGGGCGTCCTCCCGTCCGCCCGGGTCCAGGCCGACCGACGCCGCCTTGCGCATGAGCTTGTGCGCGTACAGCAGGGACGGGAGGCCGGGTGTGATCCCCGAGACGATCGAGGTGTGACCCTTCTCGTCCTTCTTGATCTGCTCCCAGTTGCGCATGACGTCGGACACCGTGTCGGCATCGGTCTCGCCGAACACGTGCGGATGGCGCCGCACGAGCTTGTCGTGGATGCCGCGGGCGACGTCTCCCATGTCGAAGGCGCCCGCCTCCTCGGCGAGGATGGCGTGGAAGATCACCTGGTACAGCAGGTCGCCCAGCTCGTCTTCGAGGGCGCGGTACGCGTCAGCCGGAACGTCGCCCGCCGGCGCGTCAGGCGGGAGTGCCTCCACCGTCTCGACGACCTCGTACGCCTCTTCGAGCAGGTACCGAGTGAGCGAGTGGTGCGTCTGCTCGGCGTCCCAGGGGCAGCCGCCCGGCCCGCGCAATCGCTCGGCAAGGCGCAGCAGGCGGGCGACCTCGCGGGCGGCGGCGCCGGCGCCGCTGTCGACAAGAAGAGCCGTCACATGATCGGGCTCGACCTCGCGGTCGAGGTCGGCGAGCGCCACCGTACGGATGTGCTCGTCGGGGAGCCCGAGGTGCCGGAGAACGGTGACGGCCGCGTCGGCGGGAAGCACCTCCAGCAACACGAGCTTCACGTCGGAGAGCACGAGCCGCGTGTCGCATTGTGCGATCAGGAGCGGACCCTCACCCACGGCGGCCTCCGCAGTGAGCCGGCGCGCATCAGCGACGCGCGCGCCGCTCATCGGGTCGATGCCGAGACGAGACCATGCCAGCTCGGCGAACGACAGCCCGGGCACGATCTCCAGCTTGATGTTGCCGCTCTCAGCCGACTTGCGTAACAGCGCGACGCTGCGCTCTGCCACCGCGGGGTTGCCCGGGACCGCGTACACCACCTCGCCCGTGTCCGCTGCGACGTCGACGAGCTTCGCCGCGATTCGCGTGTACACCTCGTCGACGTCCGCAGCGGCGTCGTACTCCTCGTCGAAGCTGCGCAGCTCGATGCCTGCCGCGGCCAGCTCCTCGACTGCCGGATGCCGCGCCGTGCGCACGTACCGGTTCGTGCTGTGCTCGAGCGCTCGGCGCGCTGCGGGGACGATCAGATCGGCGCCCGCCGGGCCGAGCCCCACGACCACGACGCGCGCGGCCACGTCAGGATCCGGACGTCGGCGGGCCCGTGGGCGCGGTCGGCGTCGTGGGCGGGCTCAACTTCGCTGCGCCGCGGGGCGGCTCGACGGTGCCGAGGCCGGCGCGCACCACCCAGCGTCCGTAACGCGGGTCGACGTCTACCTTCGCCTTGCCGACGAGCTGACCGAGCTTGCGCTGCGCTTCCGGTGACTGCTGCGCCAGCTGACGGCGGAGCGGGCCCTCGAGCACGCCGAACGGGATCGTGTCCTGCACGAGGATCAGGTGCCACCCGAACTCGGTCTGGACCGGTCCCGTGACCTGGTTCAGCGGCGCGGTGCTCACGGCCTGCGTGAATGGCGGCGTGAACTGCTGCCCGTCGATGCAGCCGAGCTCACCGCCGTCGGCCGCCGACACCCGATCGGTCGACTGCTGCGCGGCCACCTGCTCGAAGGTCGCTCCGGCAGTGAGCTGTGCCGCGAGGCCGGCGGCCTGCTCACGCGTCGGCACGAGAATGTGCGACACGAACCGGCCCGATGGACACTGCGCGCGCAGTCGGGCGACCGCCGTGAGGTACGCGGCACGCACCTCGTCGTCGCTCGTCGGGCCGGCGATGGTGCGTGACAGCGCCTGCTGACGCGCAAACCTTTCGACGACACGGTCACGGAACCACGTGGGGAATCGCGCGAACACGCTGGCGTCCCCGAAGAAGTCGTCGGCCTGCGTGGTCCCGAGCTGCTGGTCCTCGCGGCCGACCTTGATGTGGCGGCGCGTCAGCTCGCGGTCGACGACCTCGTTCGCGACGACCTGGGTGAGCCAGACGGCGGTGCCACCGGACTTGATCGTGCCGTCGGTGGCGGAGAGGCGCGACCCCAAACCCGGATTGTCGGCAATCGCCTTCAGCTCGCGGTTCACCGACGACTGCGAGATGTCGTGCCCGTTCACCGTCAGCGCGGCCGGGCGCACCGCGCTGCAGCCGGAGGCGGCGATGCCCACCGCAGCAAGGGCAACAAGCGCGAGCGACGAGCGCACGAAGGTTCTCACGGCGCGGCGGATGTTACTCACCCCACCGGAACCGTAGGTTCCGGCGGGGACCCCGAGACGGGTGCGGCTTCCTCGGCGGGAATCAGCTCCTCGAGAAGCTCCACGAGCGCGGCCGGGACCGCCGCGCCCTCGCCCCGGACCGGGATTGCGAGCTCGCCGTCGGCCTTGGCTACCGCGCCGGGGACGAGCCGGCGCACGCGGATCTTCTGCGACTCGCGCAACTCGACGCCCTGGATGCGGGCGATGCCGCGCTGCACCGACACACTTCGCACACCGGTGCGTACGCACTCGGCGCGCAGGCGGGCGACGTCGAGCAGCGCGGCCGCCGGCGCCGGCGGCGGCCCGTACCGGTCGTTCCACTCGGCGCGAATGTCCTCGACGTCCTCGGGACTCGTGACGGCCGCGAGGCGGCGATACGCCTCCATGCGCACGTCGTCACGCGCGACGTAGTCGACCGGTAGGTAGGCGTCGACGGGCACGTCGATGGTCGTCTCCACGGGTTCGGCCGGCGCCCGGCCGGTCAGCTCGCCCACTGCCTCGGTGACGAGCTCGGTGTACATGTCGAAGCCGACGGCCGCGATGTGGCCCGACTGCACGGCGCCGAGCAGGTTGCCGGCGCCGCGGATCTCGAGGTCGCGCATGGCGATCTTGAACCCCGACCCGAGGTCGGTGAACTCACCGATCGTCTTGAGCCGCTCGTACGCCTCTTCGGTGAGCGCGCGGTCGCGCGGGTGGAAGAGGTACGCGTACGCGCGCTGTCCTCGCCGCCCCACCCGACCACGCAGCTGGTAGAGCTGCGCAAGACCCAGTAGGTCGGAACGGTCGACCACGAGCGTGTTCACGTTCGGGATGTCGAGCCCGCTCTCGACGATCGTCGTGCACACGAGCACGTCGTACTCGCGCTCCCAGAAGTCGAGCACGACGCGCTCGAGCCGGCCCTCGTCCATCTGTCCGTGCGCGACGCCGATACGCGCCTCCGGGACGAGCTGGCGGAGCTGCTCGGTGACGTAGTCGATGTCCTGCACACGGTTGTGCACGTAGAACACCTGCCCCTCGCGCAGGAGCTCACGACGGATCGCCTCCGCCGCCGCCCGATCGTCGTACTCCCCCACGTACGTGAGGATGGGCTGGCGCTCCTCGGGCGGCGTGTTCACCAGCGACAGGTCGCGAATCCCGGTCAACGACATCTCGAGCGTGCGCGGGATCGGCGTCGCCGTCAGCGTCA